>CAZKKM010000001.1:0-15351 GCA_964553435.1 uncultured Muribaculaceae bacterium
TCTTTCCCTTCCCTTTAGGTACTCTTAAACTTTTCGGCAAAACCTTCTTGCTTACGGTACACTATACTAACATTATATCCTCTCCAAAAATTTATTGTCAATAAAAAAAAGATTGCTGTGCATTCCTTTACAGTAATCTTTATATTTCTTAAGTAGATTCATTTAATAGGTTCTATCCTGCGACTTTTTCTTCATAAGTCTTAAATTCCATCGCGACGACATCCTCTACAGAATAAGAGTAATCGTAGTCTACGGCTAAGAAACTCATGTAACCGTCTTTTCGAATCGGTTTTCCATCTCTTTCGAAAACCAAGAACATATCGTCACTTATTTGGTCTACTTCGTATTCTTTTGCTCTATATTCTTGTGAAACGAACTTGACTCTCGAATAAGGCATAGTTTGAATGGCGATATCCAATACATCGGAAAGTCTTACTCCTACGTAATGATTCGTCTCGACTCTCCAACCGTTGTTTACTCCAGCATCGAACTCGAAAACTTTTATGCCGTTCGTATCTAAGAGCTTTTTGTCGATCGTTCCATCGAAAGAACCTCTTACGGTGATTTTAAAGTCCGGAAGTTCCTTATCCAATTCTTTCAAACCTTTAATTTCTTTGGAATTCAATTTGACAGAAAAGTTATCGTTGTTGTTCTTTTTTTGAAGCAACGTCACTCCGATGCCGACCAAAAAGACGACTACGGCTATAGCGACGACCATCCAGATAATTCTTTTTTTCTCCATAGTCTACTGTCCCTTCTTTGCGACGGTAACTCTGACCATATTCTCGAGTGAATAATGATAATCTTTATCGAACGACACCACATTGAATACCGTATCGCCCAATAACTTGCCGTCTCTTTTGATGACGAAGTACACATCATCCGTTATGTCTTCTCGTTTATAGGTGACTGTTACGCGACCTTTGCTGAAAAATTCGACCTCTTCGTACTCATTTATCTTCAAATATTCGAACGCATCTTTTACACGAATGCCTACATAATGGTTTTTTTCGACCGTCCAACCGTTATCGACAGTCCCATCGAATTCGTAGGCTTTCATCTTTTCGATGTCGTCGTTTTGAATCATCATCTTGTAGTCGCCTCTTACTATGATGGCAAATTCAGGTACTTTACCGATTTGCGTTTCTTTCAAATCTGTAATTTCCCCGGCTTTCAAATTTTCCTTTTTTCCTGGTTTGAACACCAATGAACAAATCGCCAACAATAGAACGATGAACACGACACATATGCCGACCACTTGTAATATTTTTTTACTCTTTTTCATCTGTTCACCTCGTTATTACTTCCACGTAATCGGATTGCCACCTTTGTCGTACCAACCACCGCTTTCGTCGTAATGAGCTCCGTTTCCGGTTTGAGAATTTATATAATCCGCCAAATTTCCATTTTCTTTATGTAAATCGTCCTTGCCAGAACTGCTGGCAGTCCACCAGTCTTCTGCATTTTGTTGCATGCAAGCTTCTGCAGCGGAAACTGACGAATAGCAGCCACCTCCGCCACTCGAAGATCCTCCGCTGGAACCGCCACCGGAACTTCCCCAGCCGCTTCCGCCGCCGGAATGAGATGGAGGTGGTGGTGGATCACAGTAAGATTGCCTATACTCGGCTTTCAACGCATGATCGTGAGGTGTTTTAACTATCGTGTCGGCCGTCACGGTCGCTCCGTTTAATGACCATCCCGTAAATTCGTAATGACAATAACCGCTCGTATATCCTCCCGGATTAGGTAAAGGTCCATAAGGCTGATCGAACGTCACCGTTTTCGAAGTGCTTCCTGTCGTTACGATATATTGATTTGCCTTCCAATGCGCATAATAAGTCGTGTCCGATGTAATTTGCACTACGGTATTGTTTGTTATTTGTGTTCCTCCGTTTGGCGATGTGAACCATCCCAAGAATGTATAACCCGTCTTCGATGCCGTCGGCAAATTGTCGTAGTAATTGTCATAAGTGACGATCAAAGTACGAGATGAAACAGAATCTCCACCGTTCAAATCGTAATATGTCGTATACTTGTTAGGTGTCCAATGAGCATAAACAGTATGATCGCGAAGCTCCAACATATATTGATCCTTTTGAACTGTAGTATCCCCATTCGCAGTCGTATACCAACCTGTAAATGTATAACCGGTTTTAACAGGAGTTGGCCATCCGCCTTCTCCGTATTCGTAACTTTGTTCGTAAGTGACTATCTTATCGCGTGGAGAGACTTGTCCTCTATTGGAATTGTACCTCGCCTTCTGAATTCCGTTATCGACGTCGAATGTCAATTTGTACTTGTTAGGTACGACGGTGTATTCGGCTCTATAAGGTTTTGGTAATGAGCCATCTGAATTTTGAGGAATTCTCTTGAATGTTGCCACAAAATTTCCATGTTCATCGGTACTGAAGTTCTCGACATTGTATCCTTTAGATTTTAAATCCGCAATCGTCGTTTCATACGTATAAGAAGTATCTCCTCTATAATACTCGGTTATCTTGATATTTACTCTATCATCGGTGAAAGTTTGAACTATCGGTACCAGTGTTCCGACTATGTTTCGGCTTTGCAAAAATTTGACGGTAAACGAAACGACATCCTCTCCTTCTGAGATGACCGACACTACCCTTTTGACAGTCTTCTCGCTGCCTAAATCGGGATCTTTATAAACATAAGTTATCGTATAATTTCCAACTTTCGCTGGATCGACATCGCACGATTGAACGCGCAGATCGATTCCATTTTTATCGAAATAATCTTCGGTATACATTCTGGCTTGTTCGGGATCGTCCTCTTTATTATTCATTAGATACATCTTGCTCTTTACAGAAGTATAGTCGACAAGAGGATCGGTGATCAACCCAGCAAAGACATTGCTATGGGTATCGCACCAGCAATTTCTACCTTCCTCACAAGAATTACCATTTGGATCATATGGAATCACGATCGGATCTGCCACCATCATCCAAGCATCTTTATTTCCTTTCTCATCATCCGGAATAGGAAACTTTATATCGAGTAACTCTCCCAAATCCAATTTGACGCGAACTTTCTCTTCATCCGAGATGTTCTTGCCTGTCTCTGGATCCTTGAGTTCTTCGCTCAACAATCCAGCATCTCTTATGTCGCCGATCGGAATATCGACAAATCCATATCCTTCGTAAAGATTCTTGACCTCTTCGGGATTGACGGCAACATAAGTGTTCGCCGCGGCGATGATTTGAGAAATCAAATCTTGCTTCTCTTCTTCTTTTTGAGCCTGTTGACTCTTGATCATGTTCATCAAAAACAGTCCCGAAATGACGGCGAGTAAACCGATGACGACGATGATTTCTATGAGTGTAAAACCTTTCTTTTTATCTTTTTTCATATTCCTTCGCACCTACCTTGTAGTATAAAAATATATTATCATAAACTTTTTTGAAAGTCAATAAAGCTCGAATCAGCTTTTGAGCAAAACTAGCTCATCTTCAACTTCATCCGTCGCTTCGTCATAGAATTTCGGAATCCCATTTTTGAAGTCTTCATCCAATGACGAAAAGTCGATCGAAATGTCGAGTTGCTCGAAGCTCGAGGAATTTGACAAGTATATGCTGAACCTTCTGATCATACCATCCTTGAAAGTTATATTCGCATATACATCTTTTTGAACTTCCGAATCGATTAAGAGAGCGGAAAGAATGTCGTTCATCGTATCCATCTCTATTTTTGGATTATATCCACCGTTTTCTTTGGCAAAATCCAATCGGTACAAAAGATCGTACAAATCTGCATAAGTGTAATCTCTTTTGATCTTTTGGTACCTGCCACCCTTGGTGATGTATATGACACCCTTTTGAACATAAAGCTTGCTACCCAAATAGTCGACATTTGCAACGAGACCTTCCTTATCATCTTTAAAATTGATGAAGTGAGTATCGGTTTTATCTTTATTTTTCGTTTCTATTTCGATAGATACTGACATCTTTTCTTTTTTTGAATCTTCACCGCCCGTTTTGCTCGTGAAGAATATCACCAAAGATACTAAACCGATCACTATGATGAAACTGACTGCCAATATCAAATAAATCTTCTTTTTACTTTTTTTCATAAATCACCAACTATTTAATTTCGAATATGTTCGTATCGCTCCGCTCATAATCGTAATGCTCTATTCCATTTCCACCTTCGCTACTTCCAAAAACCGAAGATGTGTCTACCACAAAGTCATCGTTCAATTCATCGAAAGTAGCGGATATACTTACACTCTTTAATCCTTCGACGTCGTCGAGAGATAAATTGAACGCGGCCACTTTTCCATTTTTTTTGACAACTTCCGCGACCTTAGATGAAGACGTTATACTTTTAAAATAAAGAGATTTCAATATATCATTTACTTGCTCTGTTTCGACAAGACAACTAAAATAATCGTAATCTCCTTCCTCTCTAAGTAAATCTTTCGTATGGATATCTTCGACAAATCCGTAAAAATCGCGATACGAATTTTCACCGGTATATATGAAGTAGGTATCTTTATCGAGATAATACAAAGACTTGCCGATTACATAACTAGGATTGTCTACCATACTCGACATTATATGAGCATTTTCTCCGTCGTCCTTTATCGTCACGTGATAAACATCGTCTTTAGTCGATTTTTTCAAAACTATTGTCACATTGGCAGAATACTTTTTATATTTATTGCCTTCTTCTTTCTTTGAACCATTAAACAAAACTATGGTGAATACGACAATGAGAACAACCGAAATACTCGCGATTAAAATGATGTTTTTCTTTTTCATATTTCATCTTCCTATTCTATCATCACTTCGATGTTGCCCACTGTCACATTTTCTAACTTAGCTTTCAGTGTACTGTTTTTGACGTATATATTTCTTGTTGCCAAATCTTTAGAGTCGCCGACAAATACGTATGCTCCGAAAGTCGTTTCCTTAATATCGACATCATTCATGTCTAAATGGATGTTTTGAAGTGCATAGTTGGTATCCGTATAGAAAGCATCTCTTGCAATCGTCGTCACCGAATCTGGAACAGTCAATGTGCGAATCGTATTATTGCCAGCCAAAGCTGCCAACTCGATTGTCTTCACCGTATCTGGTATTGTAAAACTCGTACTTGCATATAAAGGTGGCACTTTGTATAAGATGGTTTTATCAGAATTGTAGACTATGCCGTCACTACTTTTGTATTTATCGGAATCGATGTTGATTTCGCTGCACACAAAATTATGAAAGTTGTATCCCGCATTCATATTATTCAAACCGGACGGCAAATTGACTACGAACTTCGTACCACTATCGTGATTTTCGTACCAACCATAAAAAGCATAATTGTTGATAGTTTTGATGCTATCTGGGACTGTATAAGAGGTGTGAGTCTTATAATATGCATCTGGGAATCTCACTAAATTTGTCATACTCTTGTTGTACAAGATGCCATCTTGAGCGGTAAAACTCGTGTTCGCATCGTCTACCGTAAACTCCCTTATATTGCTTCCTGTTACGAACAACGATCCTATAGAATTGACGTTAGGACCGATGTGAACGCTAGTGACATTGTCTCTAGTTCCTCTGAATGCAGCATTGCCTATTTGTTCTAAACTGTTAGGTAAAGACAGAGAGTTCAACCTGTTATAATCGAAAGCTTGATCGTTTATGAAGAAAAGCTGAGAATCGTCGCCAAAAGTCAAATTTTCGAGGGTACTGTATTTATAGCCCGGAACGGCAAATGCCAAGGCGCCGATTATGCGAACGGATTCTGGAATGTGTAGATCTTTAATCTGATTGTTGGCAAATGCTCTTTCATTGATGGTAATCAATTGAGAATTTGAGGCAAAATTCAGTTTTTTAAGGGGCATAAAATCTTCACCCGAAGCAAAACTTCGTCCCTTTATTTCTGTGACTGTACTCGGTATTTCGAGTTCGCTTATCGCGTGTCCGATGAAAGCCGTCTGCCCTATTGTCGCAAGTCCCTCGTTTAAATTGAGCTCCACGAGATCTCTATTATCATAGAAGCTGTTCAGTTCGATAGTTTCCATTGTCGACGGCAAAGTGATGGAAGTTAATCCCGAATATGAGAAAGCATCCTCCCTTATGAGTTTTAAACCTTCCGAAAAAACTACTGATTTAAGTTCGCGCATATTGTTGAAAGCCAACTTGCCGATGCTCGTTATGCCTTCTTTGACGATGACATTCGATATGAGTGTTTGAAAGCCCTCTCGAATCCATGGAGCCATACTCTCTTCGTCGACTCCGAAATCTTTCATCTCGCCTTCGCCATATAACACCAAAGTGTATTTGCCGCTTGACAATGTGGCCCCGTCGATTCCTTCTATGACGGTTTCACCTTCTTTGATGTTATCGTTACTGTAAAGAATGGCCATGATATTCTCGGGAGTATCTTTTCCGATGTACCAATGTCCCATAGAAACGGAGTCGGAAGCCAAAAATGTTCCAAAACTAGTCTCCTCGTTCTCGTTTTCACAATTATCCACAACTGCTCCAGCTTTCAAACCTAGCTCGTACTGATTGAATATATCACTGTATATTTCTACTTCGTATTCTTTTCCTATTTTATAGTTATTGCTATCTCTTATTTCGACTCCTTCGCCGACAGAGACTACTCTATTGTTCACATCGTCGCTCAAGATGAAGTCGTCGATTTCGATTTTTTTGTCGGTCAAACCACTGTCAACCTCCACACAGAAAAGTGTGAAGCGAGATACCTTGCCGACAGTATTTCCAGATATGTGATCTTTTATTTTGCAAACCGGAGCCGTATGTTCGGTCACATTTGCATAGTATACTTCTTTGTCATTTTGAGCATCTAAAGTGATGGTCTCCCCTTCGGCATAACCTTTCGCGTTGTGCCTCTTTTCCTTAGAAAATCCCATCTTCTCGTAGTGTTCATTGACGATAATGCTTGGAAAAGTCACATCGCAACTTACTGCTTCTCCCAAAGTCGAACAACTAAGAGACTTCACTTCATAAGTGCCATCCGATATCCAATCGACAAAATCGCCCTTTTCGAGATTTATAGAAAATGTATGCCCCGATACTCTGACAGGAATGATGAGTTCTCCGCAATCTTTGCCTTTTACGACGATATTCGTATTGCCGACTTTGTTTCCACGGACATTCAACACATACTCGTTTTGTGAATTTAAATCGTATGAAAAATCATCTGTTCCTCGAACACTTACAGATGCCACGTCCGAATCTTCGGAGTAGACACCTATTACACCGGTTGCAAAAGCATCTATTTTTATCTCTATTGTATCGGCCGTCTTCAAATCGACAATTTGTCGATCTGTCTGTAAATCGTAAATATAATAATCGATCGCTTTCTTTTTTCCGGCATGATTTTCGCTCACTTCGACCTTTACAATACCCGTATCATCAGTTGATTTTCTTTCGAACAATACTTCGTTGCCGATTGTCATTCTAGCCGTTCCTAGCCGTATTGGATCGATCGCACTTATCGATAATTCTCCCAAATTTTCACCTTTTACGAAGACTTTCTTTTCGTCCACTCCGGTAGCTCTATCGACACATACTTTAGTGACCTCTTGATTTTCTTCATCGACCGTGCCGATCGTCACATTTCTGACGACGACATTCACGACATCGCCACCGCCATTCGCTCCGGTGATGGTCACATCGACTCCATCATCATAGGAAGGGTTGCCACCCGGTTTCAAAATGAGTTCGTCACCATCTACTGAACAAGATACGATACTCGAGTTTTCAGATGTACAAGAATAAGTATTCTTGCTTCCCGATACTATTTTTGTTGTCGCCGGTTTGCCGTCGACAAATAATTCTATTTCGTGATCTTCGACATAAATGTTTTGAACGACAATTTTGTAAGTCACTTCTCCACATGGATTTCCCGTGACGGTGATATTCGCTTCTCCTATACCTGTCGCCTCTAAGAAGAATGGCTCGTCACTTTCTAATGTGAGTTCTTCGCTCGGAGTCTCATTTTTTTTGTGCACTTTGATGACTGCCGAATTTGAAGATTCTACTTTTATCGAATCGTTTCCTCCGAAGTTTATCTTAACCTCTTTAGAACTGCCGAGAAGCATCCCCTCAGGAAACTCTCCGTCGCTTCCTAGAACATAGACTCTCTTTTCCAAAGAGACACTTTTGTTGCCATTTTTTTCGCGCAATGAGATCTCAGCTATGCCATATTTTTCTTGAGCGGACATGATGAGCAGTCCGTTTTCTTTATCATAATTGCCCATCAATATATCTTCATCACTCGATGAAACTTCGAGCATACCTGTGTTCGAAACATTTACCGGATACTTTAGGGTTTCTCCAGGTTTCATACAAACTTCATATGCATCGCCGTAATCCACATTCAACTCGGTCGGATAAATTTTCAAAGTATACTTCTTTTGCAAGATCGCTCCTTCGTCTGTCGTTGCCTTCAAAGTGAGTATGACCTCTTCGAATTCTTTATCCGTCTCAGTCGCGGTCACCTTTATTTTCAAATTTCTAGTCCCGTCCAAACTACAAGTGGCCAACTCTTCATCACTCGAAGTACATGTGAAACCATTTGTCTTAAATGAACCACTTTTGATGATGCCGATTGTAAATTCATCGGCTCCTATGTAACTCACTCCGGCCGAATGTGAAAGATTCAAACTCGCCTTCGCATCGGCACTGATATCCATACAAGAATAACCATCATCTTCTTCGACATAATTGGCATAGACGGCGATTTGAACTGGATTGTAACATATCAAGATATCTCCGTTCATCGGATCGTTCGATTCGGGATCCAATATGTTATTATCTTCGTCATCGCTCTCCAAATATCCTCCTGTGATGAGATCCGTAGCCTTTATGGAACACTGATTTTTTAATTCATCCAAAGTGGACTCATTCGTACATCTTTGAAAACGATTTATGAGATCGTTACCGAATTGTTCGGCCGCCGCTTCCATGGTTCTCACTTTCGATGCTCTCATCGAAATTCTCGACATATCCGAAAATTTCATTATATTTGGTACCAAGAAGATCAAGAGTATGGCTATTATACCTATGACCGCTATCAACTCGACTAATGTAAATCCTTTCTTCTTCATGAATTCACCTCTTTCTTATTCGGTTCTATTCCTCTTCTTCGATGATGCCGCTGACGATTATATCGTAGGTATTGCCATCCTTGTTCGCAATTGGTAATGAAATTTGTACGGCATCGATTTTGGAAGTTTCAAGTTTGTCTACACTTATGAACATATCCGTATTGAGAACCGCCGAACTAGGCAACTCCCTCACGATGTTCGTAAGTCTTTCGGCACTCGACAAATTTTTATCTTCCAAAACACTCGTATCGTAAGTATAACTGACATAATAATCGTTGCCCAACTCGTAAACTTTCAAAACTTTTTTGATGTTCTCCGACAACTTTGTCGGCCTATACTCTTTGAAAGTTATGATTAGACTTGCATAATTGTTCACCCCTGCTTTGTATTCTACATTTTTTAATCCGTAAGTCTCTATGTCATCTCCGATAGCTTTTATGAACGTCGACGAGATAGTACCGAAATCTGTTTCTGTTTTACTCAAAATATAAGTCGATCTGATCTGCAAAAACAGATTGATTAAAAATATCAAGACTATCGAAATCAAAGCGAGAGATACGATTATTTCGATGATTGTAACTCCTCTTTTTTTCATCATTCTTCCCTACTTCCGAACCGCAAACTGGCATATTCATAATGTTCTCTATCGGTCTCGTACATGACGACGAGTCGATAAACGAGATTGGGCATCTCTCCTATATCTAAATGTCTAATATAACTCTGAGTCGTCGCTTCCAACTCGGAATAGTTTCCTATTGCCACACTATCGGCATCCCATTGAGTAATATAAATGGCCTGTACATTCAAGAACCTGAATAATTCATATCCTTCGGTATTCACATCGATACAGCTTTTGTATTGTGACAAATTGTTGCTACAATACACTCCGTAAACTTTTCCATCGAAGAGAGATGCCACGTCGATTTTTGGCTCCAAATATTTTCTCACTACACTGGTCTTGTAAATGTATTCTGTATTGTCGAAATTCGACTTCTTTTTGACACTTACGAGCAAACTGTTATAAGACGCATAGAGAACGACCAATATGACACAAAGCACGGTTATGACCACTATCGTCTCCATCAAAACAAAGGCTCTTTTCTTCTTCATTTTGACCACCTCACATTGCATTTGATGTCATCCGTGATATCTTCCAATTTTACAGTTGCCACATATCGACCACTTTCCTCGTCGAGAGTCGTTTCCAATTCCTTATTATTTATGTCCATCCAATTTCCGTGTTGACTCTCACAAGTTAGAAATGCTTTCACATAATCTTGAGAACCAGCTACATCGACTTCGTATTCATCTTCACCATAATGATTCTCGACGATGTAACTTATCGTCCCGTCGAAATAATCGATAAATTCATCCAACCATTCGGCCGTCGGCACATCGCCTTTTTCATAATGATCCGTCAAGTTTATGAGCATGATATTCGTAATATATACTGAATCCATATAAGGTTCAACACTTTGTCCAATCTTAAAAGGTGTCAATTCTCTTGAATCTTCAGCTACAAAATTGCTCGATACTCGTTTCATGCCTTCTTGCTTACCGAGTTCTAATCTTCCATTATTGACTTCTACCACTACCTCGTCTTCGAAAGATTTCGCATATTCTACACTCATATAATAAGTTCTTCCTTCGAGAATGGGAACATTTTGAAATATATATGAAGAAGGGTTCCCATTCGTCATATTCAATCTCTTCGACAATCCGTCTTTGATTGCTGCGATTTCTCCGACTGAAGTCCACCAATCGGCAATTTCTTCATCGAAGTTGCCATTTTGCACCAAATTGGTAATCGAGTGTCCTCTTTTGATCTCGGAATTATTGGAGACGATCGTGATTCTATATTTATTCGTATTTAAGACGGAAGCAGCATTTTCGTTGAAACGTTCGAGAACCAATTTGTTGGCTACATAGTTTCGTATTAGACCGGCCAATACAGCTAAAAAAACTAAAAAGAAAGAATATATTAACGAAGTGGCGACGAATCCTCTTTTCTTTTTTTTCATTGCAACCAGTCCTATTCTTATCAAGAATTATAGCACACTATCTTAAAAAAGTACATATCTACCCGACCAATAAATAAATTAAAGATTTCAAAAAAAAAGAACGAAAGAGTTCTTTCGATTCTAATTTATTTCGATAAAACGATCAGTCTTATACATCACTCCGTTTTCTAAAACGTAGATGAAGTATTTATCTTTCGATAGATCCGTTGCAAATTTTCTTTTTCCAGTTTTTCATTTTTCTTTGAGTGTATAAACGGCCCCTTCTTTCTCTTCGTTTAAAAGAATTAATTTTGCTTCATCGTCACTCATGAATAGAACATTGTGTTCTATGACACCCTTAGAATATCCGAATTCGTAAGGTACACTCGCCTCCGACTTGTTTATCATCGACAAAATTTCTCCTGTCACACTCTCTTTTTTAGCAGGCTCCATCGTGGTGAATGCACCAGGTAATTTGAAATTGAATTCACAATTGCCAAAAATCGTCTTATCGACTGTGCCGGTCGCCCAATCGACATCCATATCGAGAACGATTTCCTCACCTCTTTTTTCGATCACTTTCGAATAGAGATGCTCATAATCGTCGATATTTCCGCTTCTCGATCTATCCAATCCCTTGAGTTACCTTCCGAACAAAATTATTTCGTCGTTTTCTGAAACTATCGTATAATCAGCTAAAGCAGCATCTCCAAATACATTCCAAAAATCCAGATTTGGCTAAAATCTCCATTTGAAATCAAATTGGTCATCGTCATTCCGTTTTTTATGTTCGCATTGCGAGAATATATTGTGACTTTATATGAACTGGTATTCAGTTCCTCTTGAACTTTACTGTTGAATCTATCCAAGATGGTCTTGTTGGCTATAAAACTTTGAAGAAGTACGGCGACAATCGAAATGAAAGCTAAGAAAAATGAATAAATCAAAGATGTCGCAATAAAACCTTTTTTCTCCATGTTATCAATCCTATTCTTATAAAGAATTATAACATACAACCATTAAAACGTATATAAAAAGAAAGATAAATGAACCAAAGAAAAAAGGCCTTAAAAAAACCGAGTTTCACTCGACTTTTTATAATTTCTTAAACAAATTTCTTCGCCTCAAATAGTACACTCCTCCTGCACTTGCACCTATAGTACACAAAGCTGCCAAACCGAATGACAGCACTCCAGTCTTCGGATTATCTATGATAGTTCTTTCGACTATAGAATAATTTGCTCTTCGCTGATTCGGTACAGAACCGTCTGTGTTCGGTATGACTCGAGATACCTTTGCGATAAAATTTCCTAATTGATCGGTCGAAAAATCTTCTACGACATATCCTATTTCCTTTTCGGAGTTTCCAACTGTCGATTCTTTGATGCCGGTCGTACCATCTCTGTATTTTTCGATTATTTTGATCGGCACCTCGTCTAGCGGAGTTCCCTTGATGACGGGTTTTCCATTGTTGATTACCACTTCAAAATCCATGACATCTTTGCTGTCGTCAATTTTGTTGTCATCTTTTACGGAATAATTTGGTTTCTTTGCATCGGGTGTACTTCCATCTGGGTTTAAAGTTGTCTTCGTGACGGTAGCGGTTTTATTATCTCCTTCTTCATTTGGGTCCAAATCTTCAACTTTATAACCTATTTCTTTTTCGCTATCGGCAACATTCGAATATTTATCCTTTCGCGTCCCATCACAATATATCTCCGTAATCTTGATAGGTATTTTATTTAGTGGTGTACCCTTGATTATCGGTTGGCCATTGTTTATTAATACGATAAAATCTACAACTTCATCCGGATCACATGTATCGGGTTTGTTGAAATTGACTTCGATGATCAAACTTCCATCGTTATCTGTTATCCACTTAATGAAGTTCGGATGATTGATATCCATAGATATACTTCTTATGAAACCTGCGCGAACATTATCTTCGACATTATCTTTAGTATAATCGATCGGTAAGATTACCGCCGACAAACCATCCTTTTCCAAAGTGAATGTATCGATATGTGAAGTATCTCCTACTTGCACACCTTGCACACTGTTTACCGTCTCTTCGTCATACATTGCATCGATTGCCGCGACCAGAAAGGAGATGTTGAAATTTTCGAAGGCAACTTCCAACAACTCCTGTTGATTTAGAACACTCTCGCGATTGCTCGTAAACGAATATACTCCATTGGCATATGCAAATCTCGAAGTATAAGTTGTCCCGGCGATGGTACTCTTTATTATCGTCTCCGTATCGGTCGTTTCGAACTCGAAAGACGTTCCAGCCGGAGCTGGGCTGACCCAAACTTCCTTCATACGAGTCAAACTTGCCTCGACGTCGGCCTTAGTATAATCTCGAGCATAGACACTATTCATCGAAAAAAACCACAGTGCCAAAGCAGTTAAAATAAAAGAACATATTTTCTTCATATATACACACCCTTATTCTCTACAATTAGTATAGCCAAAATTGTCGAATTTATCAAGCAGAGAGATATATTGTTTTACACAAATCGTCAAAAAAAGACAATATATTGACATAAATTGCCGTTCGTTGCCTTTATTTTTCTTCGAAAGGGACGTGTGTCGTATGTAAAAGCTTCGATGCTAAGTCGCTTCCCGGATTGAGAAGATAAGATTTATATAGCTCTTTCACACATTCGTTATCATAAGGATACATATCCGCATTCATTTGTTCGCCGAGACTCTCACTTCTCTTAGCACGTCTCGCATCGGCTTCTTGTTTGGCGACTAAAGGTTGACCTCCTCCACCGACACATCCGCCGGGGCAATTCATGACTTCGACAAAATCGTACTTATCTACATTTGGCAAAAGTTTCTCTAAATTGGCCAATCCGTATACGACCGCTACATTGATGATTTTCTCGCCCATTTTGAACGATGCTTCACTGATAGGCCCCGATATATCGAGACGGTATCGTCCTTCTTCACAAGGCTTTCCTGTAACGAAACGATGTACCTGTGACAAGGCTGCCTCCATGACTCCTCCGCTTCGTCCGAATAACAAACCCGACTTACTGCCATGCCCCATCAAAATATCCATATCGACATGTTTGAGATTAGCCAAATCTAGGTTTTGTTCCTTTATCATATGGGAAAGTTCACGGGTAGTTATCACATAATCGGTGTCTCCTTCCAAAATTTCCCATTTCTTAGCAGTACACGGCGCTACAACTACACTTATGATATCTTCATCTATTTCATTCATCTCCTTAAAATACGATTTGATGAGCGAACTCATGATGCCAATGGGACTTTTCGTCGTCGAAATGTTAGGTATCAATTCCGGATGCATCATCCGCACATACTTTACCCATGCCGGACAGCAACTTGTAAACATCGGTAAACTTCCTCCGTCTTTGATTCTGTTTAAAAGCTCAGTGGCTTCTTCCATGATAGTGACATCTGCTCCAAATGTCACATCGAAAACATAAGAAAAACCCATTTTCTTCAAAATCGCAGGGAGTATATCTTCCATCGATGAACCGACTTCTCTGCCTAATTCTTCACCTAAAGCAACTCTCACAGCAGGAGCGAGCGATATGGTCACTATTTTATCGGTATCATTGATTAAATCTAAAACTTTTTTATAATCGTATTTTTCTTTGAGAGCTCCCATCGGACATGCTAATATACATTGTCCACAGTAAACACAAGTCTTGCCGTCATCGATTCTGCATTGCTTATCCATTCCAACATCATTGACACATGTGTTTAGACAAACTCCACAATTTATACACTTTTCCTCTATCCTTTGGACTGCAGGATTGTCTACATCTATTTTTACTCTATTTTCACTCACTTTATCTACCACCTTACTACTTATCATCATTGTACCACAAAATTCTTCTATTTTCAAAAAAAGAAAAATGCCAAAAATTCCTTTTAGATAGGGCATTTGACAAAGATTATAGATTGTGATTTAATGACATTAGAACGCAAGAACCGGTCAGCCGTTTCTCCATTTCAAAACCGACTTAGGGGGGTTATATCAACAACGTTATTCACAAATGAAATGGAGGCATATATTATATGAAAATAAACATCAATTTTGACAGTTTAATGCGACTACTTTTAGTGGCCACCATAATATACTTGGTTATCTTTAGATAACTAAAACGGCACGACTGGAAACCCTGAGGTATCTTTGTCGTGCCGGTCTACAAAACCGGAGAAACGCGACTGGATAGTCCTGCGTTCTCTTAAAATGATTATATTACTTTTTTATAT
>CAZKKM010000001.1:15451-40706 GCA_964553435.1 uncultured Muribaculaceae bacterium
TTCCTTTTAGATAGGGCATTTGACAAAGATTATAGATTGTGATTTAATGACATTATATGAAGATAAACGTCAATTTTGACAGTTTAATACGACTACTTTTAGTGGCCACCATAATATACTTGGTTATCTTTAGATAACTAAAACGGCACGACTGGAAACCCTGAGGTATCTTTGTCGTGCCGGTCTACAAAACCGGAGAAACGCGACTGGATAGTCCTGCGTTCTCTTAAAATGATTATATTACTTTTTTATATAATTTTCAACTTAAAATTATAAAGTCTCTCAGGACATCCAATCCAAATTCTTCCATGCTTGTCAAGTACATAAAAATGTGGTTTAATATATTTATGAAAGAAAGAAAGAAAGGAAATCTACTATGGCTGAAATACAAAACAAAGATATAATTAGTAGAGATGTCGACTTTGCTGAATGGTATACGAGCATAATTAAAAAAGCCGACCTCGTCGATTATTCCAGTATGAAAGGAAGCATGATCATAAGACCATATGGATATGCCATTTGGGAACGCATGGTCGCGGTTTTGGATGCAGAATTCAAACGCACAGGACATGAAAACGTCCAAATGCCGATGTTCATTCCGGAAAGTCTTCTAAAGATCGAAAAGGACCACGTCGAAGGCTTTGCTCCTGAAGTCGCGTGGATCACTGAAGGCGGTAAAGATAAACTTGAAGAGAGAGTATGTGTCCGTCCGACGAGCGAAGTTCTCTTCTGCGAACACTATAAAAAAATCATCAAAAGTTATAGAGATCTTCCAAAACTTTACAACCAATGGTGCACGATAGTTCGATGGGAAAAGACTACTCGTCCATTCTTGAGAAGTCGTGAAATACTTTGGCAAGAGGGTCACACGATGCATGCGACAGCCGAAGAAGCTATGACCGAAACTAAAAAAATGCTCAAAATATACGAAAATTTCCAGCGCGACTACTTGGCTCTTCCAGTCATCACTGGTGAGAAGACAGATAAAGAAAAATTTGCTGGAGCCGAAAAAACCTACACGATAGAAGCGATGATGTACGACGGTGTGGCTCTACAAAACGGTACTAGTCATTACTTTGGTAACCATTTTGCCAAAGCTTTCGGAATCGAATTTCTAAATAAAGAAAATAAACTGGAAACACCATATCAAACTTCTTGGGGTGTAACGACCCGAATGATCGGAGCCATTATCATGACTCATAGTGACGACCGCGGTCTCGTCTTGCCTCCAAAAATCGCACCAACTTGCGTCATCATCATACCGATAGGAAAAGATTCCGACATAGTCGAAGCCGCAATTTCAGATATCACACAAAAACTCGAAAAGAAGAATATCACTTACAAAATCGATCATTCCGATAAAACTCCGGGATTCAAGTTCGCCGAAGCAGAAGTGAAGGGTTACCCGATCCGCTTAGAAATCGGACCTCGTGACCTCGACGAAGGACACGTCACTCTCGTCCGCCGTGATACCTTGGAAAAGATTCAGATTCCTGTCCCAGAAATCGCAGATAAAATAGAAGACCTGCTCACGAATATACAAGACGACATGTATAAAAGAGCCGAAGCTCGCCGTGACTCCATGTTGTACGAAGCCCACTCTTTCGAAGAAATGAAAGAGATCGCTTCTTCCAAACCAGGTTTTATCAAAATCAATTGGTGTGGAGATGTCGCCTGTGAAGATAAAATAAAAGACGAACTCGGTCTAAAATCGCGATGCATACCTTTTGAAAATCACGAACCTTCTGGTCCTTGTGCCGTATGTGGACGTGATGCTAAATGCAAAATCTACTTTGGTAAACAATATTGATAAGTTTGTACTAGTCAGTACGAACTTTTTTTTGTATAATGTATGTAAGGTGATGCTATTGTGGCCAAGAAAAAAACTGTCTACAAGATAAAATGGAAAAATCTTTTTCTCATCTCCATCGTAATCATTTTTATCCTCACAGCACTCTTTTTTGGAATTAAACTCTTAAGTGATTACAACGCGACTAAGGATATGGTGTCGAGATTCACAAACGAAACTGAGGTTAAAAACATCGTCGATGATGAGAAAACTAAGACGATTAAACCGGACAGCTCATTGAGCAAATTCGATGCCTATTGGGATTATATAAAGCTAGGACTAATCGAAGTTGATATGGCCAATCTCAAAAAAATTAATACCGATGCGATCGGATACATCGAAGTTAAAGGAACGAATTTCTCCTACCCTATCGTCCAAAGTGATAACTCGTTCTATCGCACCCACACTCTCGATAAAAGTGACAATTCTTTCGGTTGGATATATCTCGATCAAGAAAACTCTTTGAAAGACCTCGATACGAACACGATCATCTACGGCAATAAAAACTACTTTGGTCAATTGAGTGCTTCCTTGGACGTCTTATTTGAGAATTCCTGGAAAGACGACAATAATAACTATTTGATAAAATTCTTTACTAACGACCACTCGACATTGTGGCAAATAATAAGTGTTTACCATACAAAAGATGAAGAACACTTGAAAAGGACATTTCAAGACGAAACAGAAATTGAAACATTCATCGATTCCATGCTCAAAAAAACCGAAATAAAATTCAAAGGTTATGCCAAAAATGACGATAAATTTTTGACTATCACGACGAATTCGAAAGGAACTAATCTCGTCATCCAAGCTAAATTGATAAAAATTAGGAGCGAATAAACCTCGACTACGTTCGTCTTTTATGTTAAAATAGACACTCGATGGAGGGTGTTTTCTTATGGCCACTATGATTAGTTCACAATACCTATATTTTTATAGAATTCTATCTCAATTGGAAAAAGAGCCCATTAAAGACTATCCACTCTCATTTCTCATTCCCCTCGTAAAAAGAGAAATTCAAAAACTTGACGAAGATGCTTGGAATGAGTTTTCTTCGAATAATGAGCGAACGAAATTCGAGTGTTTTGTCGATCAGAGTTACTATCTTTCTTCTATCATGGAAAAAGCTATCATGTTTCTCCTCTACTGTATTCGCCTCGATTCTATAGATGACAATTTTTTAGATATGATCTCATCTATCACAGAAGCTCTTTTTACATGCAAAATAATTCCGAACAATTACAAATTATATCTCGATATGCTCCTCGACGAGACGATTGTGAGTCTCTTATTGTCATCTTCTTTCGATGAAAACAAACGCATTCTGCCTGTTCTCATTCGCTACGTCTGCCAAGAAGATTTGCTTTCCGGCAATTACGAAAATGCCGCAAAATTTTTGTGCATGCTCAAAAATCGCCGTTACAGCCCGATATTTTCTGGTTACTACAGCATTCGAAACGTTTACGATACACTAAAATTTATCGTCACCGACGAGAAGTATGCTCTTTTCTTCTCACCTGAAGATATTCGTCACATCGAATTGCTCGGTGAAATAGATAAGATAGCTACTTCAGAATATCGCGACTATTTTCGACGTCGTATCATCGAAATAGAAGAACTATGCCCGAATCAAAAAGTCACCATAGCCAAAGCTATATCTTTGATAATTCCTGAACTTCTTTTAGATGCAAGACATCGCCAAGACTGCATAGATATAATTCATCTCGACAAACCATAGTACGCGTCATTATCAAATTAAAAAAGCGCACTTATATCTCTGTAGCAATTTTATTGCCTGTTTTGTCCAGATAATCTAACACATTTGTTGCAGAAAATTCCATCGTTTCAGTTTCTAAACATACTGAAGTATCCTATTAAAGGATGTAATATCGGCTATCCCGAGCCTATCCACCACGTCTTTGAGAAGTATAGAATCGTAGATGTCTCTAATATAGTTTTCTTTTGAAGCAATCGAAATTACTTATCTTTTTTAGTATTTATAATTTGAACGACTTCTTTTTGAACTTCATAATACAATAAATTTTTTTGAAATTCAAAGTTTTTTTGTTTAAATGGAAAAACTTTTCTTTCAAAAATTTTTTTGGTTCGAATGGAAAAAATAAAATAGATGATAATGTACATCTATTTTACTGATATCTTTGCTTTTCCACCCATGTAAGGTCTCAATACTTCCGGTACTGTTATGCTTCCATCCTCATTGTAATTGTTTTCGAGCACTGCTATCAATCCACGCGGAGATGCGACGACCGTATTGTTCAAAGTTGCGACAAACTTGTTGCCATCTTCCGTCTTCATGCGAATGCCGAGTCTGCGAGCCTGTGCATCGCCCAAAGTCGAACAAGACCCGACTTCGAAATATTTTTTCTGTCTAGGACTCCATGCCTCGACATCGCAAGATTTAACTTTCAAATCGGCCAAATCCCCACTGCAGCATTCCAAAGTTCGAACAGGAACATCGAGACTTCTGAAAAATTCGACCGTATAACTCCACATCTTATTGTACCAATCCATAGCATCTTCCGGTTTACAAAGAACGACCATCTCTTGTTTTTCAAACTGATGAACTCGATACACACCCCTCTCTTCGATACCGTGTGAACCGACCTCTTTACGGAAACATGGCGAATAAGACGTCATTGCAATCGGAAGTTCTTCCTCTTTGACAATTTGACCTTTGAACTTACCTATCATGGAATGCTCGCTCGTTCCTATGAGATATAAATCTTCACCTTCGATTTTGTACATCATCGCATCCATTTCGGCAAAAGACATGACACCGGTCACCACGTCACTTCTGATCATGAAAGGTGGAATACAATAAGTAAATCCCTTGTTTATCATAAAATCGCGTGCATATGCGATCATCGCTTCGTGCAATCTTGCGATATCACCTATGAGATAATAAAATCCATTCCCACTCGTTCTGCCTGCAGACTCCTTGTCGATGCCACCTAGAGCCTCACAGATATCCTCATGATGAGGAATCTCGAAACTTGGAACCGTAGGCTCACCAAATTTTTCGATTTCGACATTTTCCGTATCGTCCTTGCCGATGGGAACAGAATCGTCTATCATCTGCGGTATGACCATCATCTTTTCTTTGATAGTCGCGGCCAATTCTTCCTCGTCTACTTCGAGCTGTGTAATGCGTTCCTGAATATTTACAACCTGTTTCTTTGCTTCCTCGGCTTCCTCTTTTTTTCCGTCGCGCATCAAAATTCCTATTTGAGAAGATGCTTTGTTCTTTTCACCTCTCAGTTTGTCTCCTTCGAGCTTCGCCTCGCGATATTTTTTATCTAATTCGTATACCTCATCTACGAGCGGCAATTTGGCATCTTGAAATTTTTTCTTGATGTTCTCCTTCACTGCGTCTTTGTTGTTTCTTATAAGTTCGATGTCTATCATGTTTCTCATTCCTTTCTCATAACAAAACCGCGGACAAATAACTCCAAGGAGCGATTCATTCGCGGTGCCATCCTAATTTATAACTTATAGACTCTCTAACGGTAGTCATCCGGCATCTATTAAATGCACTCGGGAATTAGATTCACGAAACCATGAAACTTTAGTTCTCACCAACCACTAAATCTCTTCGCTCTCAAAAGCTCCGTTACTTGGATTCCTTCGACGTGATAATCACATCATACCACAATTCCACCTTTAAGTCAAATGTGTAGTCGCATTGCGACGTCCTTTTTGAAATGTGAAAAATCGAATACCAACAAGATGACTAAATTCAAAAGTCCGAAAGCTGCACTCACCACAGCCAACGGTTTAAAAGTGATCACATTTTTGTAATACAAGACGAGTGGAACGAATTCCAAAAGGACATGCAAGTATATATAAATACTGTTGCTATCGATAGAAAAATGAAAAATAAACCGCAGAACGAGCAAAAATACACCATAGGAAATTGCGAGACTTGGCATGACATAATTCAAACTCCATCCTTTAAAGCCTATCAAATTATCCCAACCGATCGTTATGATTATCACTAAAAAACACATGTAAAACATCATCGACAACACTCTCTTGCGACCTTTCATGATCCCCATGAAGATGACATACATCGAAATCAATCCCGCGATTACAAAAGGACTCCATTTGGTATTCGGAGTCAAAGTTCTGTTTAGAAGCAAGACCAATGCCGAAACGAAGACGATATTTGCGAAAAGTAATCTCTTTATAAATACCCATGTAGACTTTGTCATCGTCTTGGGATATGTTGCCTCCTTGGAAGCTTCTATCTTGCCGTGACAAAGAGGACAAATCTCTCCTGGAGAATCGATTTTCACATCGCACTTTTTACAATAAACCATCTCATCACTTCCTTTTATTCGTCACCACACGAACATCTTTTACTCCTTCTTGTTTCAAAATTTTTACCATATTTCGCTCGATTTCGTTCGTCACAAAATGTGTCGTAAATCCCAAAGTCAACTCATCTTTGAATGTCATCGCTGTCAAATGCAATCCCGTCGAATTCATAAAACCGGAGAACGACTCTATGTGCGGACTATAAATTTCTGGCATATTGATGATGCCCATGTTCGAAAGAGCCATCGTCTCTGTACTTCTCGGCCCGGTGATGAGCCCGAGAATAAAATCTTTCAAAATATTTGGAATTATCCTTATGAGCAAAAGATTTTCCAAAACCATGTAAGAATCCAACAATTCTTGTAAACTATCTTTCGAAAAATCGTGAGCAAATTTCTTTTTTAATATTTCGACTATATCTTCGAGTCCATCTTCTTCCCTATAAGCATATTGAATACATACCGTATAAAAGAAATTTCTCGTCGTTTCGGAAGGAAATACTCCTCGAAGATCTATCGGCACAGTTATCCCTATTGGTCTTTTTAAATCTTTGATCTTTGCACACTTTGCTATACTCATTATGAGCACAGCTGTGAGATAGGTCGTCACTGTCGCATCATATTTATGGGCGATTTCCCTTATCTCCCCACTGCTCACTTTGATTTCTATGACATCGGGAATACTGTCGTCCTTGCGCGCAAACTTCAACTTATAAGCCCGTTTGTTTTTGCTAATTTTAAGTTTCCTCGAAGCTTTGTCGAATTTTGAAAAATCGTCGCTCGCCTTGGCATACATGCTGGCAGTATTGATTTTCTCATGTTGGTAGATTCCGTACTTTTCATCGAGATAACATGCCACTGTGTATTTTAAAAACTCCATCGCTCCGGCCCCATCGGCTAAGACATGATATACTTCCAAATTTATCCTTCTTTTATAATAACTCAGCCTGAACAATAATTCGCCGTCCATTTTGGCACAAGGGCTCGTCTTTTCTTCTTGAACGTGAGGTACTTCGTTTGCCGTCTCGAGATAATGCCAAAATAATCCCGATTTCATCGTACACAAAAATAGAGGAAACTCCGAACAAGCCTCATGAAGAGCATGTTCGAGTATTTCTGCATCGATTTCTTCTTTTAATGTGCAAGATAAGCGAAATACATTGGTATTCACACCATTTGTCATAGAAGGCATTATTTTGGCTGAATTATCCAATTTATACCAATGCTTGTTTCCCATCATCTCACCTCATCTTCTAAACTATTATATTATATTTGTTTATTCAGGGCAACTCAAAAGTCCTTAAAGCAACTAAAAAGAGCCCATATGAGGCTCCATTCATCAATATTCACATTTAGTATTTACTTCTGTTCTATACGTTTCACCATCGTCATTCATGATTATATCGACATATGTGTCGTAATAATCACATTTATGTTCTTCGAACAATTCGATGTCTTTTTCCATACCTTGCAAATAGTCCAACGTAACTTTCAAATACCCATTTGTCTTTAAGAAATCGGGCATCAATTTCTTGAATTCATTTTCGTAGTAATCTACCGCAAGAGTTCTCAAAGATTCCTCGAGATCGTTCTTTTTTTCTTCTTCTTGAAGCCTTGGCAATAAAAACGTAAATATCAAAATTAAGCTGGCAATCAAAGTGATGATTATTGCACTTACAGTTACGATTTTAGTCGATTTCTTCATTGTTTTCTTCTGCCGTCGGCATCGTGAGTTCTATGCCACTTGCATCGATTGTGAATATTTGTGTAAATCCTGGTTCCCAAGTGACTTCGACTGTTACGATTCTATTTTCTTCGGTGATGTTTGGTGTATAATGAATGACTCTTTTTCCTCGGTAGGTTTCCCATGCTGGTTGAACTGTGTCGGCTGAATCGTTCCCTTTGACCTCAAAACTTACAGAAGTTTCATCCACAGAAGCATATTTTTCATTTGGATGAATGAAAACTCCTATTCTGTGTTCAATCGTCTGATCATCAAGCACGGTACCGTCTATTCTTCCACTGGCACTGAAAGTACCTGGAACTGACAAATCCGCTTTTATATGATCGATTCCCGTCGAGAAATCGGTATTGATCGTTCCATCTGGACTCTTGGCCAAAATCGAAGAATCGGTTAAATATACTTTAAACGTCTGTACGTTTCCCTGTTCCCAAACGATATCGATCGAAGCTTCGCGAATGACATCGTCGAAAAGTATATCTATTTTGCGAGTGCTACCTACTGCATCTTCACCCCAAGAAAAAGTATCTCCCTCTTGTGATCTTGCATCTCTGACTGTTATCTGTATAGCTCTCTTCTGCTCGGCCGTCAAAGTCGTAGCATTCAATCCCTGAAAAGCTTCGATTCCAACGGTGACAAAGTTTCCATTCTCAGAAGACGAATTTATCTTAAACGGTATTTGACCTTGAATTGTCAAAGACTGCTCTTCGACAAAAGATGTCATATTGCTGTCGATTAGAGAAATTTTGCCGACGAACGGATTCGATAGAAATGTCATATCGCTTTCGTCCGCCTTTGCATAAATTGCCTGTGGAACATTGTTACTGAAAACTGTCATGTTTTTGACTGTTGCTGGAACGGTGATGATTCCGTTGGCATAACTTATTTCTCTATCTTTATTTGCCTTGTCTGTTTTGAAACTCAAGTTAGTCGCATCGCCACTGTAATTGACCGTTACTTTCTTTTCGACGTTATCGACATAGAAGATATTGAGTTCATCGAGGAATGACGAGTCAGTTATCGGAGTCGAATTGTTATTTTCGTCGAATTCGTACCAACCATAATAATAATAGTAAATATGAACTCCATCGTAATTGGCATTATTGAGATTATATGCTACATCGTTCATCGTCGCTTGCGCAGCGCGCTTTGCCGTCAAAACGGTGTTCGGATTGAACTTGCTAATTCCGACTATTTTTGTTCCATTTTC
The DNA here is from genome assembly GCA_964553435.1 of uncultured Muribaculaceae bacterium. Classification (GTDB taxonomy): domain Bacteria; phylum Bacillota_I; class Bacilli_A; order RF39; family UBA660; genus RUG11867. The sequence continues at coordinate 24,589 of CAZKKM010000001.1, forward strand.
TATATGATCATACGTAGTATTGCCGGCATCGGTAGTCTCTTTTATAGAGGCATCGACTTTACCTGCAAACATCACAAACCCACATATTATGATTACTAAAACACTCGATAATATCTTGTTTAACTTATTCATATCATTTATTCCTTTCTTTTAATTTGCACTGATGACTATTGCATTTTGAATGACACTTCTAGGCATCAATTTTCCGGTCGAAGTGACAGGTTCATTGATCACTTGTCCTCCTGTTGTAGTAATTTGAACCGTTCCACTTACGTAACCACGTTTAGACCCTTTGATTCTGACGTATACTTCGCCCATCGCACTCGATGGCTCAGGTACATACTCTATCGTATAAGTCTCGGGCTGTTCTGGAACCGGTGTATCTGGTATTGGATCCACAGGATTCGGATCGACAGGATTCGGATCTACGGGAGTAGTTGGCGCGGCCGTTACTGTGACAGTAACCGATGCTTTTTTGCCATCGACTTCTAATGTGATGATGGCTGTACCTACACCTCTTGCTCTTACTGTACCGTTGTTATCGACAGTCGCTATGTAACTATTAGAAGTCGTCCATTTATATGTTCTGCCAACAGCTTCTACTGGTGTCAAAGTTATAGCTAATCTTCGTGTGTTACCTACCCGCAAACTCAATGTCGTCGGACTCAAAGTCACTTTCTCTGCAGGAACAGAGGTAATGGTATTTCCTTGTCCATCTTCCCATTTTGCAATCAAAGTGATGTTAGTCGTCACCTTGCTAGAAAAATCGAAATCTTCTCCCTTATATTGCCATGAGACGAATTTGTATCCTTCTCTTACCGGATCTGCTGGTTGATTGACAGTCCCGTCCGTATTCGTTCTTACCGAAGCTACACTACTTCCTCCGTTCGAATTGAACGAAACGATATAAGTTCCCGCAACAGGACTTCCTTCGATCCAACGCGCCTCGATTACCATATCTTCGGTTATCTTGGTATCGAAATCGAATATGCCATCGTTATAATACCAGTTGTCGAATGTAAATCCATCCTTAGTCGGATCTACAGGTCTGGTAGCCTGTTTGAATACCTTGACTCTCTCGGTTGGCACGAACGAACCGCCATTAGTATTGTACATGATATCGTAAGTCTTTATGTTGAAAAGAATTACGACTACGATGATGATGGCGACGACGATCGAGGCAACTAAGATAGCCACTTGTTTCTTTTTCATCATTCTTCCTACTTTCTAATTTTTTGTTGTGGACTAAAAATTGTCCACTTGACATAAAATGTCTTCGAATTTACCCCTAATCACTCTCCTTAAATGTTCGCACACATTCCGACACTCATCGTCTCGAAAATGCTCTCTCGTGCTTCAAGCTCCGGTTTCTAAAGGCTTCAGACACTTTCAGTAATGAAATCCGGAACCGTATTTCTGTCACGAGAAAACAGAAATATCTGTAACGTTTATTATAAAGACTCGACTTCGATATGTCAACAACTTTATGACGGATTTTGTAAAGTTTTAGACAAACAAACGTGTCAAACAACTGTATACACAAATTTTACACTTTCTTAGAACACTTATCATAATATTTTATGGTATAATTTGTCGAAATATGTTAATATACTGGTATATATTAGGAAGGATATAGAAATATTTTTATGGAAGTAAATGAAAATGAAAAAACGGAAATGTTAAGTTCACAACCCGACATTTCACAAACAGCAACAATGCAATCTTCAAAGACCGATGAAATTTTCTCTTTGGACGAGAATTCATCACCAACTAAGGATAATATGAAAGACACACCACCTTCGGTTGCGGATCAAAAACCTAAAAGCAAAAAAGAATTTACCATCATAGGGGCAATCATCGTTCTCATCGTCTTGGCTGTCGCGGCTGGTTATTATCTCTTATCTCCGCTCACACCAAAGAAAGTTTTTGATCTGGCAATCGAAGATATGTACAAAATGGCCAAAGATATATACGACCCGGCGAACGACGGAGAGTTTTCAGGTACAAATTTTCTCGAAAAAAATCTTTCTGCCAATCTGAACGGAACATTTACTCTCTTTGCCAATGGACAAACAACTTCGTATGGTCTCAACTCTCTTGTCGAAATGAGCAAATCATCGAAGGAACTATCTACATCTATCGAACTAAGTCAAGATGAACAAAAAGTTCTCGATTTTGACATTTATCGACAAAACAAAAAAGCATACATCCAAAGCAAAAAATTGTTCCCAAAAATCTTCGATCTCGGAGAGATAGACTACGAGATTATAGACGAGTTAGACGAACTCGAACAAGATGACACGTTTGGTCTCATAACCGCAACAAAAGACTACTTGCTCGAAAACATGAAAGAAGAAGATTTTTCACAAAGTAACGACACCCTGCTCATCAATGGTACCGACAACAAAGTGATCAAATACACATATACGATGACTTCTAAGGTGTCAGAAAATCTTTTCAAAGGTTATGCCGATTATATAGATAATTTAGTGAAATCTAATTCGCTTCAATTGAGTTCTAAAACTCGCGCGAGCATTTCAGAATTGAAAAATGCCAACTACGATAACTTCGAAACACTTCAAATAGATCTTTATGCTTCACGTGGTAAGAACATTTACGGTTTTGATATTGAAAAAGAAGGGGTAAAATTGATTAGATTTTACTACTTAAATGGTAAACTAGAAGCTGCTATAAGAGATGAAGATGAAGATTCCGATGTACTGTGGTTTATGGGAGAAACAATTTCAGATAAACTCAACATCGATATCTATGGGAAAGCAAATGAAGATGAGGATGAAAAAAGATATGCCACTATCGTCATCGAAGAATCTAACGAACATAAAATTGAAATAAGTTACACGATCGATGCCGAGACAGATACTCTCGAAGGAACGTTATCCATCGAAACAGAAAGTCAAAAAAGCGATGATGACATCACTTTCGACTATGAGATAACCTTCTCGGTCGGAACGAATGATTTCGATGCCGAAATAAACTTGAATTATACTTTGTGCACCATCGACAATGTGAACTTGCCTTCTTTCGACGATACTGCAAAGATAGAAGATCTGACCGAAGAAGATTATGAAAGTATTTTTACCAACTTTGAAAATGCCGTCACAGGAACGGACTTTGAATTCGTCTTAGTTCTTCTCGATTCTTTAAATGCAAACTACGATCTCGATGACGATTACGATTATTCGGATAATTTTTAAAGCCGAACATATGGGATGAACAAAATCATCCCTTTTTCTTTGACAAAAATACCGCTTTCAAGCGGTATTTTGATTATCGATCGAATCTTACTTCTCTCGTTTTTCTTTTTTAACTTTACCTATTTTTTCCTCATCTTTTTTGCTGAGTCTTGACAAAGCAGCTTTGCGCGATAAATTCAGTCTTCCTCTGTTGTCATATCCCAAGGATTTGACTATGATTTCATCACCGACAGAGACAACATCGGCTGGTGTTTTCACTCTTTCATTGGCCATTTCGGAAACGTGTACTCTGCCTTCACAACCTGTCCACAACTCGACGAAACAACTGAATTCGTCGACTTTCGTAACTTTGCCGGTATAGATTTTGCCATCCTCGACTTCACGCACGACATTCTCGATCATTTCGATTGTCTTGTCGATGATAGTTTTATCTGTATGATAGACTACTACATGTCCATCATCGTCGATATCGACCTTGACGGCATCTTTGTCATTTACTGTTTTGACATTTGAAGCTTCCAATATTATCTTCGTTATCATTTCGCCTCCGCGACCGATGACATCTTTGATTTTTTCTGGTTTGATCGTTATAGTGGCAATCTTAGGAGCATATTGAGATAACTCTTTACGTGGTTCTTCGATGACAGAAGCCATCAAATCGAGTATTTCCATGCGTGCTTTTTTAGCTTGACTCAATGCCTCTTTCAAAATTGCTTCGGTAACACCCTTTATCTTAATATCCATCTGCAAAGCCGTTATACCCTTTCGAGTTCCCGCAACTTTGAAATCCATATCTCCCATGTGATCTTCTAGTCCTTGAATATCGGTGAGAATCGCATGCTTTTTGCCTTTTGTAATGAGTCCCATCGCTATTCCTGCAACTGGTGCTTTGATAGGTACACCGGCCGCCATCAATGATAGGCACCCTGCACAAATAGAGGCTTGACTAGATGAACCATTCGATTCTAATATTTCGCTTACCACACGCACGGTGTAAGGAAACTCTTCTTCGCTGGGCATGACCTGCAGTAAAGCGCGTTCGCCTAAGGCACCGTGACCAATTTCGCGTCTACCAGGTGCGCCATATCTTCCGGTTTCGCCGACACTGAAATTTGGAAAGTTGTAATGGAGCATGAATCTTTTCATATCCTCTATTCCAAGACCATCCAAAATCTGATGTTCTCCCATGGCTCCCAATGTAGTCGTAGCCAATGCCTGCGTCTGTCCCCTCGTGAACAACGCACTTCCATGCGTTCTCGGAAGCAGATCGATAGATGCAGAAAGAGGTCTAATCTCATTCAAAGCTCTACCATCCGGACGGATGTGTTCCTCTACGATTAAGTCGCGAACTAACTCGGCCTCTTCTTCGTCCACCAAAGTTCTGACATCTTTCAAGATATCGGCTAAATTTTCGCTCGCAGCATAGATTTCGCTGAAATGTCCAATAGTTTGAACTTTTAGATTTTCGATTGCCGCACTCTTTTCATCTCGCGGCATAGTTGTTCTCAAAATGTTCAACATTTCATCATGAGCATACGATTTGACGATTTCGGAAAGTTCGGAATCGATGGCAGCTAAATCGACTGTGACCTTCTCTACTCCGACTTCATCTCTAATTTTTTCTTGGAATTCACAAAGTTCTCGAATCGCTTTTTGTCCTTCCTCGATCGCCTTGATCATGACTTTCTCATCGACTTCTTTGGCACCGGCTTCTATCATACAAATATCTGTCTTAGTTCCCGCGACGGTGAGAATGAGTTCGGACTGTTCGGTCTCCTCGACTGTCGGATTTATGATGTATTCTTTTCCAATTTTGCCGACTCTCACTCCGGCAATGGGCCCATCGAACGGAATATTGCTTATGCAAAGTGCCGCCGAAGCACCCAACATAGCAGTCATCTCAGGGCTGTTGTCGGGATCGACCGACAAAACCGTATTTATAACCTGAACTTCGTTTCTAAATCCATCCGCGAACATCGGTCTAATCGGTCTATCTATCAGACGCGATGCTAAAGTCGCCTCTTCTGTTGGCCTACCTTCTCTTTTGATAAATCCCCCCGGAATCTTTCCTACCGAATACAACTTCTCTTGATAAAGAACAGTCAAAGGAAAAAAGTCGGCCGTGCTCACGTTATCGGACATGACTGCACACGACAATACGACCGTATCTCCATATCTAACCAATACCGCTCCATTTGCTTGTTTTGCAAGTTCTCCCGTCTCGATGACGATTTGTCTTCCTCTAAAATCTAATTTGAATTCCTTCTTCATACTTTACCTCTTTCTTTATTATTTGTATATTTTACCAAATGTGCCAATTTTACAAAGCGGTCTTACCGATATACCTCTCTGCACAGTGATTTCTTTTCCATGACAAGCGACATAAAAATGGTTGTATAAACTACTAAGTCTGTCTTCACTCTCATACTGCCTGTATAATTCTTTAAATACATCAAAATTTTGTGCAACTAAAAACTTCTCCATATTTCCAGGTATTTGACTTCCTATTTCACTTATGATATCTATGCCTTTTCGACTATATTTTTTGACAGTTTTATCTATATCGATTCCCGGAAGGAATGCTCCTTCTATAGAAGAATTCGCTCTATTAGTATCGGTCTCCCGTCTACCATCGAAACCGAATCGATATAATATCGCGCCCTTCTCTAGTTGAGCATAATACCATTTCGAAAAATCTTTTAATTTCGTCGGGTCCGGATAACCCTTTCGTCTTTTCAACTCCTCTTCGACTCTGCAAAACTTTAAACTTCCCTCTATAGAAAAAGACTTTTGAAACTGACTGTCTGCTACTATGAGTATCTCTTCCATATCTAGATTACTTAAACTTTGTGGATATATCAACCAATTCGCCTGTCTTTCGCCGTCTCCAGTATTAAAAAACAATTCCACTTCCACTTCTTGCGTAAATGTCACCACCTAAATAAAATAAAAGACACTAAAAAAGTAAGTGCCTTATTTTCTAATATTTAACTTTTTAATAAGTTCACGATAACTTACTACGTCGGTATCTCTAAGATAATCGAGAAGACTACGTCTCTTACCGACTTTCATGAGTAAGCCTCTTTTAGAATGATAATCGTGCTTATGCTCTTTCAAGTGCTCGGTCAAATCGTTGATTTCATCAGTTAGAATGGCGATTTGAACTTCTGTCCTACCGGTGTCCTTATCGTTTTTACCGAACTCTTTGACACGTGCAAGCTTTCTTTCTTTAGAAACTGCCATAAAAATTCCTCCTTTTTCTATTATAGACCGATTTAAACTTTGTATGTAAGATGGAGTTCATACAAACAATGTAAAAATCTATTAGTAGTATACTAAACATTTTCCCATTTTACAAGCAAAACTTTTCTCTGACGCACATCTATTTTAACGTTCTCTCGACTTCGCTAGTCATATTGTATTCGCTCGTAATGCCGAAATAATCTTCTATCGTCAGCCAATTCCCTCCATTATATAACAAAGTAGCCAACTCTACACCGACATATCTCAAATGCCAAGGTTCATACATATAACCGGTCTCGGCCTCTTTTCCTTCGGGATAGCGAATTATAAAACCGTATTTATAGCAATTTTCTTGAACCCAAATGCCTTCTTTCGTTTTCGCAAATGCCTGTGTAACTGAATTCAAATCGAAAGCCAATCCAGTTTGATGTTCACTATGACCTGGTTGGGCAGAATACGTATCGACTTCATTCTCCCCACTTTGCCTTATATACTTGTCATAAAGACGCGCTTGATAATCGTACGATCTATACCCACTTGCAATCCACAAGGAAAGCCCGATACTTCTGGCATCTTTTGCCATTTTTTCGAAAGCATCCAAAGTATCGATATCGAGAAAATCGGCACCCATTTCCTTTGTAACTGGTCGTTTCGTATTCTGTGGTATAAAGGATCTTGGCAAAGAGTAAGTCTTGTTTACGACGATATATCCGTCGACATAAGTGACACCATCCCGATTTTCAACTACGTGACCAGTATCGGTGAACCCTGAAATTTCTTCTGACACAAAAGGATCATCGGAAACTTCTTCTTTGCTAGTTTCGTTTAAAACTATCGAATTCTCTTTCGATATATATGCTGATTCATGTGGCTCAAAGCCGATGTCTTCGACTGAAGACAATGTCTCTTTATTTGGCTTCAAATCTCGAACCAAAACGACGATGTCGCTGAAAGCGGAAACCGACACGAACACTGCCGAAGCGATCGTCGCCACCGTCATATAAACGAGCCCATGTAACTGTAATGACTTCGTCAATTTTCCAAAAACCGGTATTCTTTTTAAAACGAATCGAGGAGCATCATCTGATTTTTTTGTTTTTTCGATATCATTTAAGATTGCTCGATAGGCATCGACGACATCTCCCAAGTTCGGTAAATCTTCACGATCGATATTTGAATAACAAAGACGACAAACTCTTTCATACGCGGCTTTTGCCTCTTCTTTTGTCGCCGGTTCCCTCAAATTTAATATTTTATAACACTCTTTAATATTCATAATCTATCCTCTTATTTACGATTTAATTATACATTATTTGTGGATTTTGTCAAAGCCCTTTAAAAAGGACTATCTTATTCCATGATAGTCCTAACTAATAAATAAATCTTTTTTCATCGTCTTTTTTATTGATTCCATATCCGTTTATACTTTCGTATAATGTGATGAGTTCTCCATCAGTATATTCATCTTTTATTTCATAGTCTTCACCAAAACGCATTCGCAAAAAGTCCTTTAGAGATACGCATTGAGTTCTAACATCGATATCGGCACCGCTATCGTAATAGAAAACTTCGCCGGAATCTGTTGGTAGTGAAGCAAAAGCCGTACTTTCTATTATACTGACATAACCTTCATAACCATTCGTATACTTTTTGACGATTACGAATTCTGGTACCTCATAATCGTTTCCCAAATCGAGTACCATCATATCATCTACTCTGACTTTTTCTTCTTCTAAAGAATTGAATACCGCATTGAACTGTGCAAGCTCGCCTAAACTGAATGACTCCTTGCCAAATTCAGCATAGCCGTTATTTTCCAAAAAATCATTTATTGGCAAAACACATGCTCCGGCATCTTTGGAAAAATCTGAAAACAAATTGGTCTCATTGCTCACATAAGAAATATGACTAAAATTTTCTTTACTTAAAGAAACAAAAGATGTCGTATCGAAAGGATTCGTGTAATTGAGATTATATTCGGTTTCATAGTTTTGTGGAACTAAGAACAGATATTTTGTTCCTTCTGGCAAATTATCGGTACTGTGTTCATTTCTCGGAAAAATGGATAAATCGACAACTAAGACGTTCTCATAAGTTTTTATCTTTTTGGCATTTTCATCTAACTCGCCGTATTCGTTTATCTTCACGGAGTCGCCATCTTGATTATCTATTTCCTGTTGATCGTCACCTTCGATTGATAAATCGTCATCATCACCGTTTTTAGAAGGCTGTCTTTCTTCATATGTCGATTCAACTTGGAAATTGATATCGTACATTTCTCTCAATTCTCTTATAGATCGAGGAGTCGCAACGATTTCCTCTTCTATTTTTACAAAAGAATTTTCGTTGTTATCTCCTATATAGTAAATCTTACCATCGAAAAGATTGTATAAGTAATTATATCCGATATCATCTGATGACATACTTCCACGATATCCACAAATGTTTTGTTTTGTTCCATCTTTGCTTTCCAACTTGAACAGCATGATGGGAACATTGAATTCGAAGGAACAATTCTTTTCTTCTGTCTTTTCCTCGTCGTCAGTTTGCAAAAATGTTTTAGAAATAGTCGATCTGTATTCACCCATAACTAAACTTTCGTATTGTTCGATCGCCTGTTGTGAATTGCTCGCCCAATACATCAAATCGGCTTCGCTCGGCTGTTTCGATGCGACAAAATTCATAAGGCTGATCGCCGCAGCATGAGGTATCAAGTGACCATTTCCGTATTTTCCTTCAAAATAATTGTAATCATCCAAAGCAGTTGAAATATCGGTCTCTTCGGCACTCTTTATCCTCGAAGAAGAAGGTATAATCGAAAAGCAAAGAGGCCGACTATTGGTTTTTGAACCGATGCGATAATAACGGTATATCATGTTTGATCCATCATCTTCCAAAACGGCTTTGGTCAATACTAGACCATTTTCGGAATTTATTATGTAATAATCGCTCGTATCGGTGATATCATTTACCCACTCTTTACCATCGTACAAAAGTATGTATCCATCCTTGAGGTCGCTCAGATAATCTTTCTGCGAAGAACAAGCACTTGCCGAAAACAACATGATCGTAGCACTCAAGCCTGCGAAAATTCTTTTGACACCCTTGATATTGAGTGCTTTAGTTAACTTCCCGACGACAGACTTTCTTTGAAGTGCACACTGAATGGTTTCTTGTTCTATATCTTTTCTATCCAGTTGCAGTAAAATCATATTATATGCTTCGGTTATCTCATCGAATGCTCTTTTGCTGCCGAAAGGCATAGATGGATGTAACTTCTTGCATAACTCATTATACTTTCTAGTCACTTCTTCGCACGAAGCCGTATCAGGAACCCCCAAACGACTAAAATAATTGATACTTTCCATATTTTATTCCCCCTTTTATAAATCGAAAATATCGACAAATCACTTCTTCAAAAAACATATTACCTCTTCTTGAAGTTGCTTATATTATACTGATTTTCTAAAAAAAGTCAAGTCCGCAATTTATTCCATACAAAAAGACATGCCGACCATGTCTAAAAACTATGAAGCTTTTCTCAATGCATCCAAATAGCTTTGAAACTCTTTGGGCAATTCGCTTTCGAAGTGCATCAGTTCTTTAGTTATTGGATGTTCGAACTCCAAACTTTTGGCATGCAAAAACTGTCCGAACACTCCTTCACTATGAGTATTATATACAGGATCATTATGTACAGGATAACCTATGTACTTCATGTGAACCCTGATTTGGTGCGTTCTTCCCGTTTCGAGCCTCAATTCTACGAGTGTATTTTGAGAAAAACGTTCGACGACCCTCATGTGCGTGACAGCACTCTTGGCATTCTGCGAAGTGACCGTAAATGCGAGTCTATTCCTTGGATCTCTTCCGATAGGAGCATCGATCGTCGCACTGGTATTCGGAAATACTCCATCTAATAGAGCTACATAGACGCGCTTGATCGTTTTGTTCTTGAATCCTTCGGCTAAAATATTATGAACTTCATCTGTCTTGGCAACTACCAATACACCACTTGTATCTTTATCTATCCTATGCACGATGCCGGGTCGCACTTCTCCATTTGCACTCGACAAATTGCTCGTATGTCCCACCAATGCATTGACCAAAGTATGCTCGACATTTCCGTTGCCGGGGTGCACGACCATGCCAGAAGGTTTGTTGACCACAATCAAATACTTATCTTCGTACAAGATATCCAAAGTTATATCTTCACCATGCACTCGATTCTCGGCTATATCGGCCTCAGAAATATTGATTACATCCCCATTTTGTACTTTGTAACTTGCTCTTTCAATTCTGCCATTAACCACGACTTTCCCTTCATCTATATATTTTTCCACACGACTGCGTGTGTACTTCGTGTTCGAAGATAAATACTTATCGAGCCGCTCCTTTGTTTCGGTTTTTACTACTACTTCCATTTCTACATTCTCCTTTAAACATATCTATTATCAACAAACCGATACCTACGACGATACACATATCCGCCACATTGAAAATGGGAAAATCGTACCCGAAGATTCTGAATTTCAAAAAGTCTCTGACCATTCCCAAAAACAACCTGTCACTCAAATTACCGAACACTCCACCCATGAGTAGTCCGAAAGCCAATATGTTTCTTTTGTTCATTTCGTAATCTTTGCTCATCTTGAGTAACATGATGAAGACGACGATGCTAAAAGCTGCTAAAAACCACACTCGTCCCTCCAAGATACTAAATGCCGCTCCAGTATTGTAAACGCATGTTAATGAGAAAAAATTTTCGATTACCGCAATCACTCCGTTCGGTTTTACGAATGTTTCGATGAGTAACTTCGTTATTTGATCTAAAACCAAAACGGAAACTCCGCAAGCAAAAACTTTTCGATTCATTAGGCATCACTCCATAAAGATTATACTACCCCACGGACAAATCTACAAGTATGACGTCCGTTCCGAACTTGACTATCTGACTAAACTTGATATTCGTCTCTCCTCCGAATGCTGCATACTTTCGAAAAAATTTAGCAGGCTCTACTACCAAATACAAGATTTCACCATTTTCATTGACGACTATGTCACTTATTTTACCTATCTTTTCGCCATTTTTGGTATTGACGATATCCTTTGCCTGCAAATCGCTCATGCGCATAAAACCACCCGATTAATTATATTGAAAAACTCGTCCTTTTACTCCATGAGTTTGCGAATACTTCTGATTGCATTCGATTCTATACGCGAAATCTGTGCCTGACTCACTCCCAAATCGTCGGCTATTTCGTTCTGTGTTTTGCCGACTATATATCGTCCGACGAGCACATCTCTTTCCCTTTTTTTGATTTTGTTCAAAGCTTCTCTCATGGCAATCAACAAGTCCTTATCGGCATTGTTTTTCTTGACATCCGCTACCTGATCCAAAAGATATATCGTATCTCCTCCGTCATTGTAAATGGGCTCGAATATGCTCACCGGATCTTGTAAGGATTCGAGTGCTTCTCTTATCTCATATTCCTCCAACATGAGTTCTTTGGCAATCACTGCGTTTCGTGGTTCTACCCCATATATATTCGCATATTCCTCTTTGAACTTCAAAATCCTATAGGCTGTATCTCGAATACTTCTTGCAATGCGCACACTCGAATTGGTTCTCACCAATCTTTTGACTTCGCCCAAAATGAGCGGCACAGCATACGTCGAAAACATCACGCCGTACGATTTATCGAAATTGTCGACAGCCTTTATGAGACCGATGCACCCAACTTGAAATAGATCGTTCATGTCTATTTCTTTATTGCGGTATTTGCCTATGATGGATAACACCAATTTCAAATTTCCATTGACTATCTCATCCTTTGCTTTCTCATCTCCATTTTTGTACTTCTCGAACAGTTCGTCCATTTCTTTGTTGGATAAAACCTTCAATTTGTTCGTATCTATGCCAACGATATCTACTTTATATTTACTCAAACTAAAAATCCCCTTTCACTTATCTTGTGGGGATTTATTCTATATTTTATTCACGACTCTTCCCTTTTTTTATGGGATATTCTCTTTGTTTTTGTCAATCTCATCGATTATTTAAATTATATCGAAAAAAGGATAAGTCCACTTTAAATCTTCATGATACTTTTCAATTTCTTGATGACTTTCTTTTCTATTCGCGAAATGTAAGACTGACTGATACCCAAAATATCCGCGACTTCTTTCTGAGTATATTCCTCCGTATTGAAAAGACCGTATCGCATAGTCATTATTTCTCTATCTCGTTCTGGGAATTCTTCTAAACACTCGAGTAAAGCTGTTCTCGCCAACTTGCTTTCGATCTCATCGTGCACGACATCTGGCTCTGTACCCATTATATCTTCGAGATGCAACTCGTTTCCTTCGGAATCGTAATTCAAGGCATCTTCGAAGCTGACCTCCCCTTTTCTGTTTTTGTTCTTGCGAATGTACATGAGTATTTCGTTCGTTATACATCGCGATGCATAGGTAGCCAGCTTGATGTTTTTGTCGACTTTGTAAGTCATTATACCTTTGATCAGCCCGAGCGATCCTATAGATACCAAATCTTCGAGATCGTAACCCGTACTATCGAACTTTTTTGCCAAAAACACCACCAATCTGAGATTATGCTCTATCAATACGTTGCGAGCTTCCATATCTCCATTTTGACAAGCGAGCAACAATTCTAATTCCCTTTTTTTATCCAAAGGCGGTGGTAAAGCATCGGTGCTGCCTACGAAAAAGCAATCGTTGTACTTCTTCTTTAAAAATTCTATTATTTTTTTAAAAATCATAATTTCTCCATTCTAGCATTCAAAAGAGCATTTACCCCATCGATGTTGAACTTTACCTCTGACAATCCGACGAGGACATCATCGTATTGAACTCCGTCTATCGTCACTTGTGAAGGAACAAAACAGTAAAGCAACCCATGGTGATTCAAAGCATTATATGGGACGGGTATCAACTTCAATTTATGATAGATGATGTACTCTTTTTCGACGAGAATTATCGGTTTTCCACTTACGGGACTAGTGAGTTTGTTTCCACTATCTAAAAAGCCGACTCCCTCGAATACTCCTCCATCATATGAAAAACATATCTTGTGCCGGTTATTGTAATTATTTTTAAGTTTAGAAGATAATTTATAGTATGCGATGAGCACCAAAGGGCTGGCAATCAAAACTGCCAAATAACGCATTCCGACGGTGCTTTCCACTTGAAATTCCTCGAATAAATAGTATTCGAATCCACCCAAGATGATGCCTACCAAGTATAAATATACTGTATTGTAAAATGTGAACTTTACATCTTTATATGAGAATGTCACGATGACCATAGCTAAGCTCAACGACAACTTGAAAACGTTCATACCCACATTGCCAAAATCGACCCACAAAGTGATCATCGAAACTTCGCCTACGATACTCCCGAGGGCGATTCTCCTCTTTGAAACTCCCCTTTTTAAAAGTGCATCGACCGTCAACAATAAGGTGAAATCGAATATGAAATTTAATACCATGACCAAATCCCAATACACGATCATGAAGATTCCTCCCATCATCGACATTATAAAAAAAAGACACCGTAATAAGTGTCAAACCGTGTCACATGCTTCTACTTTTTTTCACTTGATGAAGACTTCCTATCTTTCTTTCCATTTTTTCGAGTTTGTTGAGATAATCTTCGACTATCGGTCTATCCAGAAAAAGAGAATATTGTTCCAACAACACTGCCCTCAACATCTCTACCTTGGCTCCGAGCACATTCACAGCATCACCTGTTCCATCTTCATCCTCACTGTTGGCATAAAATAGATATAAATTGATGATATTCTTCAATGATTTATTGAACTTTTTTATCAAAATATAACTTGTCATCTGATGATTGTAAAGTGTGATGATCGTCTTCTTTTTGAAGCTGTATCCTCCTCGAAACTGCAAAGCTTTCTCACTATTAGCTTTCTTATCGGTCTTGTACAAAACAAAATAATTCATATTTATCACTCCATCAAATCCGGTCTTTTTTCTTTGGTTTTCTCTATTCGTTGTTCTTTCCTCCAAGCATCTATCTTCGCATGATCTCCACTCAACAACACTTCGGGTACCTTCATGCCTCTATATTCGCTCGGTTTCGTATAAGATGGATAATCGAGTAACCCATCTTCGAAAGTCTCTGCTTCCAAACTCTCGTCGCGTATAACACCAGGTATCAGACGACTGACGGCATCTATTATAGCCATTGCTGGAACTTCTCCACCAGTCAAGATGAAATCTCCTACAGAAATCTGTTCATCGACGATGGACTTGATTCGTTCGTCGAATCCCTCGTAATGTCCACACAGAAGTATGAGATGACCGTATTTTTTAAATTCTCGTGCGATTTCCTGATCGAAAGTCCGCCCTTCTGGTGTCAACATGACGACATGGGCCTCTTCCGAATTGATCGCATCTAAACACTCGAATATCGGTTCACAACGAAGAAGCATTCCTGGTCCGCCGCCATAGATAGAATCGTCCACCTGGCCGTTTTTCAAAGGAGTATAATCGCGGAAATTAACGAGTTCTATGTCGACTATGCCCTTTTCCCTCGCCCTTTTGATGATAGACTCGTTAAGAAAACCATCGAACATGCCGGGAAACAAAGTAAGAACAGTTATTTTCATACTATCAATGCCTCCACATCTTCAACTTCGATTTGCCCGTTTTCGACATCGACTTTTTTCACATATTCGTCGATCAAAGGTATCATATACGATTTTTCGTATTCGACAGAAAGTATCTTGTACACCCCGTTATCCAATATTTCTTTTACTTTGCCGTATTCTTTTCCATCACACACGATTTTGAGCCCGAATAGATCATCTACGATGTAATCTCCCTCCTTCTCTTTGAGATCTTCTCTTGCAAAATATACTTCGTATCCTTTATATTTTTCGACTGCATTGATATCTTTCAAATTGTCGATAGTGACGAGATAATGCCCCTTATAGAACTTCGCATTCGTTATCTGATGAGCTTCTTCGTTTAAATATATGTAATTTCCTTTGACGAAAACCTTTTCAGGACTTTCGAATCGATTTTTTATCTTCAAATCTCCACGTAAACCGTGCACCCCCTGCACGAATCCGATGTAAACTTTTTCCACAAGTATCCCCTCGTTTCATTTATTAAGATTATAGCACAAACCATGCAATGCTTAAAGAAAAAAAAGTCGATAGCCTGCATCTTTTCGACGAAAATCTATAATATGAATTCGTTTACTTACTCATTTATAGTTCTTTCTTCCAGAGACCGTGTAAATTGCAGTAAGCATACGCACCTTTGACCGCTTCGTCTCTATTCAAGGTGAAAGAGGCATATGGTTCATCTTCCGGCCTCAAATCTACTCTGTGAATTTCCTTAATTGTTTCTAAGTAAATCCACTTTATATAGTGTTCTTCGCTCATCGGATGTAAAACATCTCCCACTTTCACTGTTACAACATTTTCTTCGATACTTATGGCCGGCACGTGCTTCTCTACAGCCGCGTCAGTAGTATTGGCGACTAATTCTTCCATAGAAGAACCGCAACAGACGATATCGACACCCGCATCATCGAGGACCTCTACTAAATTTCCGCAAGTCTTACACAATAAGAACTTTCTTTTCATAAAATCAACTTCTTTCTCTATAT
>CAZKKM010000002.1:0-35089 GCA_964553435.1 uncultured Muribaculaceae bacterium
GGAATACGACTCTTCCATCGAAGAGTATGCCAGCTACATAAATAGTTTAGGGCTTTCCGATCTCGAAGTGATAACCAAAGTCATGATCGATATTTGGGCAAATATCTACGGTTATAATGGCAAAGTCGAAGGGTATAGTAACGACATAAACTACAGCCGCCTCGCCATTTACACTTATGGATATGGTGTCTGTAGACACTTGGCTGACGATTTTACAGCACGCATGAATGCGATAAACCCGGAATATAAAGCTTTCAATATGTGTGTTTATATGCAAGACAGCTTTGAACTATCCAATATAGATCGTTTTTGGTTTCCTAAAGATCTTCCAAATGAAGAAGCAGATTTAGGTTTACCCAAACCAGTCAGAGAATTTATCAAAAGCAAAATTGGAAATCATATGGTCACGTGCTTGACCATTCCGAATACGGACATTCATCTCGTAGTCGATGTGACTAATCCTTCTATTGGAGTTTTAAAAAACGGTCATATCGTCATGCTCACAGAAAAAGATGTCGATCCTCTAGTGCCTATGCACGATTCGAACATTGGATACAAATGGAAAAATAAAGAAGAACTGCTGAGATATCTGGAATATTACTTGCAAAGTTTCTTATATTCACAAGATCTCGTTAAGTTAAAAGAAAAATACGGTACTTCTGCTCAAAATGAAGCGATAAAAAAAGTCTCTGTATACGGCACGTCGACCTATAAAATCGATCCTATCAACACCGATGAAACTCCGTTCAAAGGCAAATCACCTCTTTACTACGATGGCTACTGCCTCACCATTGATGACAATACTATCGAACTCTATAAAACGAACCTAACTGATGTAAAACCTCTCGAAGAAGTCTCCTACCGCGCGATAAATAACTTTTTAAGACGTCATCCTGAAGCCACGAGAATTTTCATCAGTTACGATGATGATACGATAGATTTTTCTCAAATAGACTTCTCTGTACTGGATAATATCGAATATTTTAAAATTACCTGTACGAGTAGTAAAACCTCGGACAAAGTATTAAAATTAACCGGATCTATAGATAAACTTCTCGTTACATTCGATTCGCAAAAGACTGCCGAGGTAGGGCAGATTGCCGTTAGAGCTGATAATACTCGCGAGATGACCATAATACTCGCCAACGGCACCAAGTCTGAAAATATAGCCATCGAAGCCAACGACAATGCCGACTCCATAACTATCAGTACAAAAGACAAAACAGACTATACCATCGACCGCCACTCGAAACAGGTAAAGATCATCTATTCCGTAGAGGGCAGAGTGATTGTCGAAGAACTATCGTACGAAAAGCATCTCCAGAAAGTTTTAAATTAATCTTGGGAATCATACACCGTTCGTCAATTTTTGCACACCATTCGTGGTATGCTTTTTTCAGGTGATAAAGATGCGAACATTCTATATTTTTAAGATCAATGATGCTTTCAAAACGATTACTCTCGATAAACCGTATAATCTATATCTGGCACTAGATAGCATTCACTCGATGGGATCCGACGAAATTTCCTTGGCCATGAAACTCTTCGAAGAAATGTGCGACAAAAACGACGTAAGTTCGTTAAATTTGTCCATATTCAATCTTTTGAGAGATTCCGATGCTTACACTAAATTCAACAACAATCACATCATCAACAATTACTTCACCGATGAATCATCGAAACTGACAGTCTATAAGACATATCTCAAACTGAAAAGTTCCAAGAACAATCCGACTTTTTTCTCGACATTGCGTTACATCCCCAATCTCTTTGTCGTCGACTTCGTCGGCAAAGACTACTTTTGGTTGTCATAATTGCAAATTTTTAGTATAATCATCGTATAAAGGAGAGATAAAACATGTTACATGATATACTTATGATATTGTTGGGGTTAGTGATCGGCCTTGTCGCCGGTGTCCTGATTGCCCGCAAATTGATGAAAAAATACATGACAGAAAATCCACCGATCAATGAAAAGATGATCGAAACCCTCATGAGTGGTATGGGTAGAAAACCGAGCCAAAAACAAATCAACCAAATGATGAGAGAAATCAATAGACTACAAAAATAGTTTATTGCAAGTGAGGAGTACAAATTTATGACTATAGCAATCGACATCGACAGTGTCTTGGTCGATACTGAAAAGTATATAAAAGAAAAAGGAGTGGGGTACTTTGGGAAAGAACCAGTAAACCAATCGGGGTTCAACGTCAGCGACATTTTTGCCGTTTCCAAAAGTGACGAACAAGCATTTTGGGATGTCTACTATCACGATTACATCACAAATGGTCCGATCTATGAAGGCGCTGCCGATGCGACAAAATCACTTCATGACTTGGGTCACCAGATTCTTCTCGTTTCTGCTCGTTATTATAGACCAGATAAAGGTTTCGCGACAGAGAAAGAATATCAAGATGTCATGAGAGCACACCTTCAAAAAAATGGCATTTACTTCGACGAAATCTATTCTGAACCGAGACCCAAAGTCCCGGCAGTGTCCAAATACAAAATAGACGTCTTCATCGAAGATGATCCCGTAAACGTAATAGCTCTTTCTGAACATACACATGTACTCATCAAAGATACGTCGTATAATAAAGACATCCTTCTTCCCAATACTACACGTCTTAGTTCTTGGAATGATGTCGTCGATTTGATTCAAAAAAACAATTGGCCGTCTTGTCACTGACTCTCGTATCGAGAGTTTTTTTTTGAAAAAAAATACATCTTTCGATGTATCAGTCCAACATTGACAAAACCTCTTTTTTTTCTTTCTCACTCATGAAAGAGTGGGCTATTGCTGTTTTGTTCATGTCATTAAAATCTTTGATCGTGAAACCAAAATATTTATTCAACAAATTATATTCGTCTGTCAATGTAGTCTTATTTATCGTTCTATTATCGGTGTTGATCGTCACTTCTACACCGGAATCGATCAATCTTTGAACAGGGTGATCGTTGTATCTTTCATATAACCCAGTTGCCATATTGGCCGTCAAACAAATTTCCAAAGGTATGTGTAACTTCTTGAGCTTTTCCATCGTCTCGAAATTTGTAATTGCTTTGACACCGTGACCGACTCTTTTTGCTCCGAATGCGATTGCCGTATCGATGCCTCGAAAATCTTCAAATTCTCCGGCATGAATGACATAAGGAACACCCAAGCTATTTGCATAGACGAACAACTCGCGGTAATTTCTAAGAGGATTATCTTTCTCATCACCGGCCAAATCGACCGCACAGACACCTTTTCTCAAATATTTTTTTGCAATATCGATGACTGCTTTGTTTGTTTCGAAGTCGTATTCTCTTTTCATCATCAAAATGAGTTTAGCACGTAAGGTACTGACTGCCATACCTTCTAAAGTTGCCTCGACGACATCCTTGAGTGTCAAGTCCTTCTCGAGATGAGCTGTGGGGTCGAGTCTTATCTCTGCATAGACGACATTCTCCATCTTCAAATCTTTACAAAGTTCCATAGCGGCTTCTTTGAGTCTAGCTTTTGTCTGTAAAAGACCGCTCGCATATCCTGCGACTTCTTTGTAATTTGCCATATCACCGGCTTTTTCCAAAATCAATGCTTTCTCCACTTCATCGACCGATTTTCTCGTCCACTTGGTCACTCTCACAGGGTTGAGTGATCCTTCCAAATGACAATGCAAATCCACCTTTTTTAAACTTTCATACTTCTTCATCTTATAATTGCCTCCAACGCTAAAGTTATCATATCATTTAAGGATGTTTCTCGTTCCTCGCTCGTAAGTACGGCTTCGGGAGTATACTTCGAGTCGACGACCGTCACTATTGCTGCGACGTCTATACCGGTTATTTTTCCTATGTAGTAAAGTCCGAATGCCTCCATCTCTACCGCGCTCGGATCAGTACAACCGACGAGCTTCATCGTTCGCTCGATATCGCTGTAGACATCGAATATGTCGCTCGTCAAAATGTCATCGAATATGACATTGCTTTTCATAGAATCGGCACAAGCTCTGATGTCTTCTATGAGAGTAGGGGAAGCTAACATCTCGTTCGATTCATCCCCACCGAAACACAAGGCGAACGTACTGGCACTTTTGGCACTCGTTCCGACTACCAAATCGCGCAACTTTACTTTCGGATTCATCGAACCTGCACTTCCTATTCTTATGATTTTCTTGACACCATAAAATTTGGCCAACTCGTAAGAATATATGCCCATCGACGGTATGCCCATACCCGAGCCTATGACGGTTATTCTTTTTCCTTTGTAAAAACCGGTGAATCCCAACATATTGCGAACATCGTTTATCAAAGTAGCATTCTCGAGAAAGTTATTTGCTATGTATTTTGCTCTCAAAGGATCGCCAGGCATCAAAACTAGTTCGCTCACATTCTCTTTGGCCGTCACAATGTGAACAGGCTCCATATAATCACATCCTATCATAAACAATTATAACAAAAAAGACTGGATAGTTCTAGTCTAAGTTGCAACTTTCCATAAAGTTCTTTACATATTCGCGATAAGCATCATATTCCCGTCCCGAATCGTCTTCCTTATACTCGAGTTTTAGACGATCGAAAAGTATCTTCAAAAGATAATCTGTAAAATAGGGATTCCTTATCAACAAGGGCCCGACAAAATTCATCGTAAAAAAATTGTTCAATCTGGCATTATCTTGAAATCCAAAAGGCCTCACTCCGTTGTTGTTTACAATATTCGAGTTCGTATTCCTAAAACCGATTATGTGTCGACCTTTGAATACTTCTAACTCTTCGAATTCATAAGTGATTTCTCCGACTTGTCGACCACTTTTGTAAACGGCATCGTAATTGAAAAGAGCCAAGCCCGGGATGTCGTCGTGACCAGGTACGACGATTTTAGATCCGAACAGTTCCATCGCATTGCCGGTCACTAAAAATATTTTGCCATTTTCGACGGCTTCGACGATTTCCTTTTTATACTTCATCAAATCGTCCAATACGAACAGTTCGTTCTCTTCACTGCCTGCTCCGAGATAATATAAATCGTACTCTTCAAAATTCAACTTATCCCCGATGGAGAGATTGTCCGTTTGTACATCGACTCCCTGTTTTGTGATGAATTTTTCCAAAGCGAGAATGTTCCCGTTCTCTCCATAGAGATTCATGATATCATAATAAAGATGTGCGATCTTAATCTTCTTTTTCATGTTCTCTTTCCTCCAATTTTTCTTTGATGATGGCTGTCATGTCGAAGCAGACCATCGTATAAATATTCCCGGCACTATGCGATACGACATCTTCTAACAATTTGTCCATATCCTCGACGAGAAAAAGTTTATCATCGTCGAATCCCGCATATTCGAGACGCAAAGCTACGTCGTTTCTGAATCGACCGATCACGAATATTTTATCGACCGATTCATCGTTCAATCTTTCGAAGGGAACATCGTAAAGCCAAGATAAATCGTTGTGCTTATACCTGCGTGATACATTTTCAAATCCCAAGATGATCGTCTTTTTCCCATCTTGATTTCTTATATAATCGATAGATTGTAAATACGAAAGAGAATTTTCATTCTTCGATTCTAACATTTCTATTCGTCGCCCAGCAAGAATATAACTTTTCCCACGTTTTGCTTCTTTTCTATCCTCATCTATTTCGTGTACTATCGTTTCTTTGTCTATACCCAATATATCACATATCGCATAAGAAAGCAGGGTATAATAAACGGCGAAGAACACTTTCTTATCTAAGACTAATCGGTTTCCTTGGACGACAAAGGAACCTTTTTTTATATCGACTTCGGTCGCTTCGTATTTGACTGATCCTCGTCCAAATGAACAGCGAGGACAATTGTAAACTCCCAAATGTCCGTAATGATATGCTTCATACTCGAGTTTGCCTCGACAACTCGGACAATAAGCCGCATCTATGGCATACTCGGGTCGCTCACCGGTTTCACCCTCGACTTTGGCAACTCCATAAGTGCTCTGTCTACCAAAGTGCCCAAAAGTCATTCTCATCGCTATTGGATCGTCCGCATTCAAAATGAGATGCATGCCATCATCTAAACTTTCCATTATTTTCTTTAAGATGACTTCCGGATGAGCATTTCTGGCAGGTTGATCTCTCGTGATGTTCGTCACAGCCATATGTGTAATCACACCAGGCCTAAATGTACCGGCAATGTATCTTTCGTCCATTTCCAAAAGCAAGACATCGGCATCGACTTCGTGACTGAAAGCTTTGGTATTTGAAAGCACCAAAGTGACTATGGCCGTGAGTACATTCGATCCACTCGCATTGAAGACGACCTTTTTGCCGGCACCTTTCAAAATATGAGCTACCATCGAAACGGTAGAACCCTTGCCGGAAGAACCGGTCACGACGACGACCTGTTTTGGATAATGTATTTTATCCAAAACGTTTCTTTGCAATTTTAAAATGCATCTTCCTGGTAAAACACTTCCTTTTTTTTTGAAAAGAGGTCCGAATATTTTGCACCCCCAAGATATGAATTTACATAACAATATCGATATTGTAGTTCGCATAATTTATCACCATACCAATTATAACATTTAACGAGACAAAATACTAGAAAAACGCAAAATATTCCACGGCGAGAATGTCCAATTCGAGTAAAGCATAATTCTACTAATAAAATCTATCTCGAATATTGCCAAAAACATGATTTACTAAAAAAAAACCATCCAAAAACAAATTTTGCCAAAAAAAGGCTCACATTTTTCTTTTTTATGAGAAAAAAACCGATTGTCCGGTATAATAATAAGTGAAGGGTATAGTAAAAAAAGAAATTTGTTTGACAAACAAAAAGGGGTAGTTTAAAATTAAATTCATATAGGAGGAATAACGTGAAAAAAGAAACACAAAAAACTACAAACAAAGATAAAACATTGGAAGAAGTGATGGCTCAAATTGAAAAACAATTCGGCAAAGGTGCCATCATGAAGTTGGGTAGCGAAGAACATATTCAAATCGAAACGACACCGTCTGGTTCACTTGCTCTCGACATAGCTCTAGGGGTGGGAGGATATCCGAAAGGCCGCATTATCGAAATATTTGGCCCCGAGTCGAGTGGTAAGACGACTTTTGCTCTCGAAGCTATAGCTGCTTGCCAAAGAGAAGGAGGACGTGCGGCATTTATCGATGCTGAGCATGCTCTCGATCCGGTATACAGTAAAAACCTAGGTGTAGATATCGACGAATTGCTGCTCAGTCAACCGGACACAGGAGAACAAGCTTTGGAAATAGTCGATGCTCTTGTCAAAAGTGAGGCGGTAAACCTCATCGTCATCGACTCGGTCGCCGCTTTAGTGCCTCAAGCCGAAATCGAAGGTGAAATGGGTGATTCGCACGTCGGACTACAGGCTCGCCTCATGAGTCAAGCCTTGAGAAAACTTTCCGGCAACATCAACAAAACGAATACGACAGCCATCTTCATCAATCAGCTTCGTGAAAAAGTCGGAGTCATGTTCGGCAACCCCGAAACCACACCGGGAGGCCGAGCACTCAAATTCTATTCGTCTGTCCGTCTCGATATCAGAAAAGGAGAAGCTATCAAAAACGGCGATCAAATCATCGGTAGCAAAGCTAAAGTCAAAGTCGTCAAAAACAAAGTGGCCCCTCCATTTAAGAGCATAGAAGTCGATATCATGTACGGACTAGGTATCTCGCGCGAAGGCGAACTTTTGGACATCGCTTCCGATATCGACGTCGTCGAAAAGAGCGGAGCTTGGTATGCTTACAATGGCGAAAAAATCGGCCAAGGGAAAGAAAATGCTAAAATTTTCTTGAAAGAAAATCCTTCTGTTGCCGACGAAATCGAAGAAAAGATAAGAGCCCACTACGATATCGGTATGACGAAGAAAACTTCGGCCGATGAACAAAACGAATAATTATAGAGAATTGTTCTCTATTTTTTTGGTTTTTTCGCAAACAAAATAATTGACTATCACACACGTTTATGTTAATATATCTACTCAAAAAGGGGAAATTTATTATGAAAAAAGAAATCACAGACACGAGTTTAAATTTTTATCGCGAACACGGCATAAACGAATGGCATGAAAAATGCCAAATTTTGGCACCTGAAGAAAAGATGCAAATCGAATTAGATTTGGCCAACGGAAAATCGAGTGAACTTCTGGCACTCGTACGAACACCGTTCCCTTTTTTCGTCACTCGCTACTTCGCTCGTTTCCCACATGTCAAAAGTTATTTTCACGATCCAACATTTGCTTATAAATTATATCTTCTCGATGACAGCACCATGCGTTTTTTTGCTGTGACTGCCCGATGCCCCGAAATTCGCGACATCGATCTTCGCAGAGAAAAACATTTCAACAAACCAAACGAGTATCGCGAACGCATCGCAGATCTTTGCTATAGACGATTCGAGGATATACCATACATGAACAGTGTCGCTTCTAAATCCAAAAGACAACTGATAAAGTATGCTTATCTCACTCAATACATCGATCTCCAAGAAGCTCAAAGATTGAACCTCTCGGTCGCACCGACATTTGCTTACTATGGCTGCGACGGCTATGAACTTAAGACCAAGCTATCGTTTCTAAATCCGGCCGTTCGCAAGATAATAGAATTGTATTTGGGGCTTTCTAACGACGAGCGCCATACTATGAAGCAAATTGCCGAAGAATTGGGCTTGTATCTTACTCAAGTGAGTTCCATTCTTTCTATACTCTTTCCAATTATAACTAAACCTCTTCCTGTATTTAAGTCTCATCTTGGTATCGATAAAAATTTAGAAGCCGACGGCAACATGTTCTTCTATGGAAACACTTCGTTCCAGGCCCTCGATTTCGAACTAGAATTAGCTTACATTTTCCATCAATTGCCTGCGCCTCAACGTGAATTTCTTCTTACAACTTTAGATCAAAAAACTCTAAAAGAATATCTAGCTGCTAAATATGTGTACAAAACTCCTATCGCCTTTGCGCGTGCTTTCAATATAAATGCCGACGAAGCAGCCGAAAAGATATTACATCTTAAATAACAGGAGAATTTCATCATGATAACTGAAGAAGAAGAATTTAACTTATTCATGTATCGGCAACTAGGAATTGCCGAATGGAGAGAAAAGAAATCGATTCTTTCAAAAGAAGAAGTGACAGAAATTTTAAAAGCCATAAAAGCTGGGATTTCTAACGACCTTATCGATTTAGTAAAACTTCCTTTCCCAAAATTTGTCGAAGCATATTTTTCTTCCATTCCATCCGCCCAGAAGTCTTATTTCGTCGATCCTCAATTTGCCTATAAAATGTATTTTTTAAATGACTATACTCTGCAAATGTTCTGCGAAACTCTGAGACATCCCGAATATTCCGTAAAAAAACTCGCTCAGGCATTAGAATTGAAAACAAGCTACCGCTTTAGTGACAAAATAAAATCGTTGATCGACACTAAACTGGAAGATTTTTCTAAAATGGCGAGCTTTAAAAATCGCAAACACAATTATCGAACAAAGTACATCTATCTTACACAATATATAGATATAGATGAGGCTCGTCGTTTGAATTTGCCTGCTGTCTTGCGTTTTATTGGATGTCAAGTCGAAAACTTCGACTTAGAAGGTAAACTGAGACTCTTGAATCCGACTGTAGAAAAAATAGTTATTTTCTATTTCGGCTTGCACGGATATTATAGACATAGCATGGAAGATATTTGCCGTTTGATGAATTTTTCTTACAGAACCGTTTGCGAGAATTTGGAAAATATATTGGATTTTTTCCTTCATAATCTCGAAAAAACACTGCCTGAATTTGCCATTGCCATAGGCTACGATGGAACTTTGCCAAACGGAATGAAAAGATACCGCAACGAAAAATTCGCAAACCTGGATGCATATTTCACAACGAAAGCGATTTTCAACACATTGCCTGAAGAAGAGCAACAATTTTTAGAAAAACTTCCGTTCTATGCTATTCGCTCTTACATAGAGGATAGATACTTGTTTACTACCGTAACCCAATCTCAGCAAGAAGAAACTGAAGGTGCAAAAAACATCGATTAAAATAAATATTAAAAATGGAAGTGATTATCATGACTGAAATTTCATATCTCGAAAGTGCACATTTGTACGAGCATCACCGAATAGCCGAATGGCCCGAAAAATGTTGTGTTTTGACTCCACAAGAACGCGACACAGTTCTTAGAGAAGTGAAAGAGGGAAAGAAAACACCACTAGTCGAAATGGTTTCTTTGCCGTTTCCAGCCTTTGTTACCGTTTACTTCGAGAACATACCCCAAAGTCGAAGTTACTTTGAAGACCCATCTTTTGCCTATAAAATGTATTTTTTAAATCCCAGCGAACTTCGTTATTTTACTGAAAAAATGCGTACACCAAAACGCCGAAGCAGTGAAATAATAGCAGAATATGCTCTACCATCACGTGTGTCTTCGAAATCACAATTGCCGATTATTCTCGAAACGAAACTTGAAAATATTCCCAAAATAAGAAGTGCAAATAATGCCAGCCGAATGCGAGAAGCAAAATATGCCTATCTCACTCAATACATCGATCGCTCGGAAGCCGCGCGGTTACATATCCCGATAGCTGAAACTTTTGTTCGAGATGATGTCGACGGCTATGGTCTCGAAGAGAAGATGAGCATGTTAAATCCAGTCGCTCGAGCTATGATGGCACTTTATATCGGCCTTTATGGTCTTCCCCGCTTATCAAAAATAGAAATATGCAAAAAGTTAGGCTTGCGTTTCGATTCCGACGGCATCTTCCGTATGAACGATGTCCTTGATCGCGTCATCGACAATTTTTTTCCGTTTTTCTTCAAAACTGCCGGAGAATTTAAAAACTATTTGGGCTATGATGAAAACCGACAAATTAAGGGAAATATGATAGAATACTCATCCCAACTTGTTCGTGATCTCGATATCGAACTAGAAACACGTTTCATCATGACCCATTTATCTATCGAAACTAAAAAAGTTTTAGCTCAATATACGGCTAACGAACGCAGAATCTATGTTGCAGCTAAATATATGTTCAAAACACCAGAATCGCTTGCTCGCAACATTGTCGTTTCAAAATATCTTGCTAAAAAAATAATCGAATATTCTTCCGAAGAACCAGAAAAAGTTCTTTCCTTGATAAACAGGAATTCTATGGGTAAATAGAAGCATCGATTCTTTCTCGAGCATTTTAGGGTTGTAAAAACTGAAGAGAAATCGTATAATTAAAAGGCAATGAAAAGGAAGTGAGTCCCATGGGTAGGGCATTTGAAGTGAGAAAGGCGAGCATTCAAAAAAACGGAGCCGCTCGCGGTAAAATTTACACGACTTTCGCCAAAGAAATCTATTTGGCTTGTAAAAAAGGTTCGCCGGATATCGAGGCGAACGTCGAATTGAAACGGATCGTCAACAAGGCCAAAAAACAACAGGTGCCTAACGATATCATCGACAGAGCCATCGCAAAAGCTAAAGGAGCAGGGCAAGAAGACTATAAAGAAGTCGTATACGAAGGTTTCGGACCTGGAGCATCGACTCTCATCATAAAGACACTCACCGACAATGTCAACAGAACCGTAGGCGAAGTCCGCGCTGCTTTCAATAAAGTTCATAAAAGCCTCGGTGTTACGAACTCAGTCACCTATAACTACGACCATCTGAGTATCGTCGGAGTCAAAAGCGATTTGGAGTCCGAACTTTTTGAAGCTCTTTTAGATGCCGGAATAGAAATTCACGATTTAGAAAACGAAGATGGACTTCTCATCGTGACTTCGGACGCAAAGGATTCTTCTCGTGTCAAAGATGTCATCGACACCCTGATTCCGAACGCCGATTTGGAAATAGATGAAACGGGCATGTATGCCAAGGAAAAAATCACTCTCGAAGGTGAAGATCTCGAAGTATTCGACAAACTTTACAAGATGCTCGACGACATCGACGATGTTTCGGAAATTTATACCAATGTCGAAATGAGCTGAAGGCTAAATCCTTTGCTTTTTAAAAGACTTTATTACAACTTTCGAACCTTTATGGAGGTATATTATGGATACAGAAAAACCAATTTTTAAAATTGTCCCTTTCGAAAAAATATTGTCATTAGAAAATTCCGAAGAAATAGCCTTGATTCTCATAACACCAAAGCAAACACTTTGTGCATTGCCAGCGACCCCCGAAATCGACCGACACCAATATCTCGTCACAGCACTCGATAAAAATATATTCGATGAAAACATACGATTCCCTGAATACAATTGCATCGAAATTCGACTTTGTTCCACCCAAAAATTTGCCCATATCTACACACCATGCCTAATAACATCTCGCGAATTCGAGGATTTGCGAACGATCATCTCGAGACTCTGTTCATCCGATATCGATGTCACAACTTTTTTGACCGACGTCGATCCCACGAAGATCGTCTCTAAAATGAAATACGTCGACGAATTCGACGGTCTTGCCATTCTCGACTATTTCACAAAATCGAAAAAAATCGTCGAATATGAATTGCCATTCGAAGAAAGAACGGGGCTAGATTTCGAAAAAGGAAATGTACAATTATGAGGAAAATATCCTCTTTTTCTTTGACTTGATTTATAGAACAAAATACATTATAATTGAGGTGTAGATGCCCGAGAGCACTCTACAAATAGAAAGTGAAGGAAACTATGGAAATTACTATGATATCCATCTTGTTTCTTATCATTGGATTGATCATCGGAGTAGGAGTGGCAATTGCCATCGTTCTATTCACAGGATTGGGCGCCGGCAAGAAAGCTGACGCGATAATTGCCTCCGCTAAAAAGGAAGCGGATAAGCACAAAAGAGATACTCTTTTAGAATTGAAAGAGGAATCACACAAGTTGAAGTTAGAAACGGACAAAGAGATTAAAGAAAGAAAAAGTGAACTCTTGAACACTGAAAACCGCTTGTTAGAACGCGAGAAATCGTTGGATAAAAGGGAAGAACTCCTCCAAAACCGCGACAATGCTCTCGAGGAGAAGAACAACAACTTAAACTTGATGCAAAGTAAAATCCAAGAAAAAGAAACGAAGATGGATGAACTTTTGAAAAGCGAAATGGAGAAACTCGAAAACATATCCAAATTCTCTAAAGAAAAAGCTCGCAGTCTCATCATCGAACGTGTCGAAAGTGATATGGCTAAAGAAATATCGGAAATGATAAAAGAACGCGAACAAGAGGCTAAACTCGAAGCAGATAAAAAAGCCAAAGATTTGCTCGTCGAATCGATGCAAAAATACTCGAACGACGTGGCTACCGAGCAGACAGTTTCGACAATAACTTTGCCATCAGATGACATGAAAGGACGTCTAATCGGTCGAGAAGGACGTAACATCAGAACGATCGAATCGGTCACTGGTGTCGATCTCATCATCGATGATACCCCAGAAACCATAGTCATATCTTCGTTCGATCCATACCGAAGAGAGATCGCACGTATGACGATAGAAACACTGATAAAAGATGGACGAATTCATCCCGCACGCATCGAAGAAGTATATGATAAAATATGTAAGGATATGAAAGCACGCATCCTATCGCTCGGGGCCGATGCTATTCAAGAATTGGGACTTGCGAAGTTCGACCCAGAATTAGTCGCCTTGATTGGACGTTTACATTTCCGTACCAGTTTCGGTCAAAATGCTTTACAACATTCGATTGAGGTGGCACGTCTAACAGGCCTCATGGCTGGAGAGTTAGGAGAAAATGTAAATTTTGCCAAACGAGCTGGATTACTACACGACATCGGTAAATCGATCGATTTCGAAATAGAAGGAAGCCATGTCGAAATAGGTGCAAATATAGCCAAAAAATTCCACGAATCCGAAATAGTTTTGAATTCCATCATGTCTCACCATGGCGATTGTGAACCGACTAGCATAATCGCTTGGCTAGTCCAAATCGCGGACACTCTAAGTGCGGCGAGACCTGGTGCGAGAAACGATTCTTTCGATAATTACATCCAAAGACTCGAAAACCTTGAAGCCATTGGAAACGGCATGGAAGGAGTAGACAAATCGTATGCCCTACAAGCCGGTCGCGAACTCCGCGTCATGGTCAAACCTGATGAAGTGGACGACCTTGCCAGTTTCAAACTCGCACGAGATATTAAAGAAAAAATCGAATCCGAACTTCAATACCCGGGAACGATCAAAATTACGGTCATTCGCGAGACTCGTGCTCAAGAAGAGGCCAAATAGAAGGACACATGATTGTCCTTTTTTCGGTTTTTTAATATTATTTGGCATAAACGAGGAGGTTGTTATATGGGGAAATGGTCATTGTATATCGGTCTAGGACTTTACATGGTTTTGCTCATAATGTTGAGCTTTTGGCACGGCAAAAATGAGAATGAAGAATATAAAAAATGTGGAATAGGAGTATGGTTGAGTATCATATTCTCTTTCGGAACAGTGATAGGTTTCTGCCAACCGACGACACCTTTGACCATACTAATCGGATGTGTATCCTTTGTCTTATTTATTATAGGTCTTTATTTGGTCATCAGATATAGAAAATATCTTCGCGCTTGGACTTCCCGTATGCGCAGTCCCCGACGATAAA
Organism: uncultured Muribaculaceae bacterium; assembly: GCA_964553435.1. Taxonomy (GTDB): domain Bacteria; phylum Bacillota_I; class Bacilli_A; order RF39; family UBA660; genus RUG11867. The sequence goes on from CAZKKM010000002.1 coordinate 14,555, forward strand.
ATAAGGACCCATCTAAAAAGTGCCTTCGGAGCACTTTTTCTATTGTCTTTTTGTTCGTCTTAATATAAAATATTTGTAGGTGGTGATAAGATGGATTCGAAGACTATTTTACCGGCCGATACGTACACGGTCATAAACAGAACTATCCTCACCGAATACGAAAGAAAGACGATCATCAGTCTGTATTCTCCCATCATCGGTTCCAATGCCACAAGCCTTTATTTTGCTCTTTGGCAAGACTTGGATAGAAACATAAAATGTGACGAAAAATTCAACCATCATCATTTGATGAGCACACTAAAACTAGGTCTTTCTCCTCTCACGACGGCTCGCCGAGCCTTAGAATCGATGGGCCTTTTGCGAGCTTATTACAAAGCTGGCGATTTGGGCGATTACTACTATGAAATTTTCAGTCCTTTGGAACCATACGAATTTTTCAATCATCCGATTTTTAGTGTCGTTCTTTACAACAATATCGGAAGTGCCGAGTATGCTAAACTCCAAAACTATTACAAAAGACAGGGAACTATACCTAAAGATTACGAGGAGATAACCGCTTCGCTCGATGCGAGTTTCAAATCTGTAAGTTCAGTCTCCGTTCCGATCGAAAGCGATCTCGAAGAATCGGAAAGTAGGGAAATTTCTATCGACGACGGATACATCGATTTTGCTTTGCTGATAAGTGCTCTTCCGAAAGATTCCATAAGCGAGCGAACTTTCAACAAACGAACCCGTGCCCTCATCAATTCTTTGGGCTTCGTCTACAATATCGACACCCTCAAAATGGTCGAACTTTTGAGAAAAGTTTTAAATGAAAATGGGGTGATCGACAAAGAAAATTTGCGTTTGAATGCCCGCAAATACTATCAATACAATAATTCTGGCTCCCTGCCCACACTCATCTATAGAACCCAGCCGGCTCACCTCAAGTCGCCAGAAGGGGATATGTCCAATCGAGGGAAGATGCTCTATATCTTTGAAAACACGACTCCGTATGATTTTTTGCGCAACAAATATCATGGGGCCGATCCGACACCTCGCGACTTGAAGCTTTTGGAATACTTGGCCGCAGATTTACATCTGAACGCAAGTGTCATCAATGTTCTCATCGACTATGTTCTCAAAAGCAACGATAACAACCTATCCAAAGCTTACGTCGAAACCATCGCCGGTCAATGGTCGAGGCTCAAAATCGAGACGGCCGAACAGGCGATGAAGATAGCTGAAAAGGAGCACAAAAAAAATAAAGCTAAAGTCTTCACCGTCAAAGAAAAAAATTCTAAGGCAAATCCTACCACACCGATTTGGTTCAATGATACCAAAGATGCCGAAGAGATAAGTGACGAAGACAAGCGCGAACTTGAATCTATGTTAAAGGAGTTCAAATAAAATGAATAACTACAAATATGACAGAGACAGTCTCATTGCCTCTTACGAAAAAGCTTTAAAAGACCCATCATTTAAATATGTGGCCTCGTTAGTCGAAGTCGATGACGAGCATCTCATGCGCCACACGAGCAAACTGAAAGTCGCAGCCGCAGAACTCAAAAACTGCAAAACATGTAAGAGTTTACATGCCTGCCGCAACCGAGTTCGCGGATTCGTCTATTATCCAAAAAAAGTGGGATGTCGAGTCGATTTCAACTATGTTGCGTGCAAGTACAAAAAGACCGAAATCGAATTTGAAGAAAAATCGTGCAATTATTATGAAATGCCATCATCGCTCAAGACGATTCGCATGGCCGACATTGCCGTCGACGATGCTGCCCGCGTCGAGATAATCAAGTGGCTCAAAAATTTTTATGATACCTTCGAAGACGATCCTCACCAAAGAGGTCTATACTTGCATGGTTCCTTCGGTTCGGGCAAGACCTTTCTCATCTGTGCCATGCTCAACGAATTGGCCAAAAAAGGCATCGACATCTGTGTAGCTTACTATCCGAAGTTGCTTCGCAGTCTCAAAGATTCCTTCGATACGGATTTCTCTTCCAGAGTCGAAAAACTCGAAAAAGTGAGCATTCTCTTTTTGGACGACATCGGTGCCGAATCGGTAACTCCTTGGAGTAGAGACGAAATATTGGGAACTATTCTTCAATATCGAATGGATGCCTCGCTTCCGACATTCTTCACTTCGAATTTGACCATCGAAGAACTCGAAACGAACTTAGCTTCGACCAAAAATGGTGTCGAAATGGTCAAAGCTCGGCGCATCATCGAACGGATAAAACAGCTGACAGATGACATGACTCTCATAAGTAAAAGCAGAAGGAATAGGGGATAAAAACTAATAGAAAAGGGCAAATAGTGTGAACGCGAATTTGAAAGGATAAGATTACTTTGAAAGAAAAGATCACATCGACAGTTAAATGGTGCCGTACCATATTCGAAAAGAAAAAGATATTTCTGAGTTTAATAGGATTGGCGATCCTCATAATGGTGACGACTATTTTACTTAGTTTATCGAATATAAATTCAAAGAGCGAACTTCTAAAATTGATTTTCGCTCCCGATAAACCTGTTGTCTACAAAGAGGATGATAATTATGGATATCTCGATATCGATGGCAAAGTTCTCATAGAGGCAAACTATCACAGTGCCACCCCATTTTATGGCGAATATGCGCTCGTCTCTTTTTATGATGATGAAGATGAAATATATGAGATAATCGACAAAAAAGGGAAGACAATATTAAGAACTTCTCCGACAAGTCAACCACACTATTATGGCGAATACGGAGTATGGCTCATCGACAATAAGATGTATACCTACGAAATGAAAGAAATTTCGTTGGGAAATTGTCACATCGAATACTTGGGGCATGGATTTTTTTCCTACCTCGATAACGACTCATCTTCCTCTGGAATCGTCGACGCATCTGGCAAAAAAATTTTTACATGGGATGAAGATTACATCTCGGTGGACATCTCCGACGTGGATTATCCTACGAACGACTACTATGCCGGTGTGAGCAACTACGAAGAAAGAGAAGAAATCGTCTCCCTAGCCGACGGTAAAAGTGTGTACGTCTTAGATGATACCAAAAACCGTTATCTCGAGGTCGAAAGTGACAATGTCTTTCGTATCATCGACCGCTCCGACAATTATAAGACCGTCGAATGGCTCTACCTAGAAAAAGGTAAAGTGGCTTTTCGTACGACCGATGATATATACGAAATCACCATTGACGACTTCGGCCACGACATTCTCAAAATAGACTATGGAGTCAACTATGCAAATTCCAATCATGACGAACGTTATGCTTATTACGACGTCCAAAACAACCGATACTTAGATGAAACTTACCTTAAAGAAGAAAACATCGACAAAAATGCCTGGATGGAAGACATATATGATTACAAAATATATACTTGTGACAAACTCTATGGAATAATGCAAAAAAACAAAATCATCAAAGCCTGTGCTTACACATCGATAGATCTATTGGATCGAAATACATACGAATATCTAAAAGAATATCATGCGCGACACCTCGCCATTCTTAAAGATAACTCGACCGTCGAAATCTACGATATGAAAAGAGGGCAAGTATTGCATAGTTACGAAATGTCATCCATAAAAGGAGAAAAAGACAGTTCTTTCTTCTTGATAACACAATTCGATGAAAGCGGATATACTGCTGCCAAATACATCGTATACAACGCGATAACAGATGAACAGATGGAATTCTCATCGCCAAGTCGCATTTCGCTTTACTCCAACTACATCACCGTCGAAGATAAAGATACGACCACATATTACAATACAGATTTTACCAAAATATACGAAGTTTCAAATTGACATTTTTTCGTTAGAAGACCATATAAAAAGGCTATCTCGAGTTTACATTTGGCATATATTTTGCTATAATTACTCATGACAGGTGTGATGATTATGAAGTTACCTAATTTACGAGAAGCAAAAGTTCGCGGCCAGAGCGAAGTCTCCTATATCGAAGCCAAAATTAAAAGAGATTTATCTCTTTTTAAAGGCCGCAAATACTATTTGAAAACATATGGTTGTCAGATGAACGTCCACGATTCCGAGCTCATCGCCAATTTGCTCGAGGGAATCGGCTTTATCGAAACCGATAAAATGGAAGGTTCGGACTTAGTCATTTTGAATACGTGTGCTATTAGAGAAAATGCTCACGACAAAGTCTTCGGTTTTTTGGGACGTTGCAAACACGAAAAAGAGCTCAACCCCGAGATGATGATTTGTGTCTGTGGTTGCATGGCACAAGAACCTTCAGTTTGTGAAGAAATACTCTCAAAGCATCCATATATCGATCTCGTCTTCGGCACACACAACATACACGAACTACCTAATTTGCTCTTAAATTGCACAGGTAAAACCGAAATTGAAGTAGAATCTAAAGAAGGGGACGTCGTAGAAAATCTCGAATATACGCGCGATTCGAAGATAGAAGCTTGGGTCAACATCATGTACGGGTGTGACAAATTTTGTACTTACTGCATCGTTCCATACACTCGTGGAAAACAACGTAGTCGCAAATCTTCGTGTATTTTGAGAGAAGTCGAGAATCTAGCAAAAGAAGGTTACAAAGAAGTTACTTTGCTCGGACAAAATGTCAATGCTTACGGCAAAGACTTGGAAGACGAACTATCATTTGCCGAATTACTTCTCAAGGTGAGCGATACGGGAATTCCACGAATTCGTTTTGTAACTAGCCATCCGTGGGACTTTTCGGACGAACTTATCGATACCATCGCGAGCCGCGACAACATCATGCCATACATCCATCTACCATTGCAAAGTGGCTCGTCACGCATTTTAAAATTGATGGGAAGAAGATACACCAAAGAAGAATATTTGAATCTTTTCGAAAAAATAAAGACTCGCATTCCAAATGTTGCTGTCACAACAGATATCATCGTCGGTTTCCCAGGCGAAACAGAAAAAGATTTCGAAGACACCCTCGAGATGGTAAAACGTTGTAAATACGACAATGCTTTCACATTCATTTTCTCCCCTCGCATCGGAACACCGGCCGAAAACCTACCTGACGAGACACCGAAAGAGGAGAAAGAGCGCAGGCTTGCTCGTTTAAACGAGCTCGTAAACTTTTATAGTCTCGAAGCAAACAAAAAATATGTCGGCCGAACAGTAGATGTTTTGATAACCGGAAAAAGTGACCGCGGCAGCGATAAAATTGCCGGATACACCGATACGATGAAACTCGTTAATGTAACGGGCCCTGTCGATGCGATCGGCAAAACGATTGCCGTAAAAATTACCGAAGCAAAAAGCTTCAGTTTGAATGGAGAGGTGGAATTATGAATTTAAATTATGTCAAATTGGCAACTTTTATACCCTGGATTATATACTTTGTCGAAATAATGCTATACCGTATCGGAGTCATCGAAAATCAAGAGCTCGATAAGAAAAAATATTTTAAGTTTATCAATAAAAACTTTTTTGCTTCGATCAACATGAAAGAAATTTTTTTGTTCGTCATCTTTGTCATCTTCTTACAGTACGAAAATACGACTGTATTGGAGTTACTCTTTCCAGCCATGTACATCTACCTTCTCATCGATTTCTTTCATACGCGTGCCGCGGACTGTAAAAAAATCGAACATAAAAGTCTGATGGTTTTGAGCATTCTCTTGATAGTTCTGCTCGTCGGCTTCTTCATTTTACAAAATCGACTATATACGACTTACATATTCATGTTCTCCGTTTCAATTTTGAGTTCATTCATCATCTATCTTTTCAGCATTCCAATCGATTTATTGATGCGAAAGAATAAAAAACGATCTTAAACAAAAGTAAAAATGCGAAAGTTTCTCTATGGAATTTTCGCATTTTTGTTTAAACGATCGCTCTTCCGCCCATAATATAGACGGTGATTATATGAAAGAATTTTTGCTCGTACTTTTTAGAACTGTTTTCTTTTACTTCTTCGTCATGGCAATGTACAGAATGATGGGTAAGCGCGAAGTAGGGCAATTGGGGGTCGTCGATTTGATAGTGTCTATTCTGATTGCTGAACTTGTCGCCATATCCATCGAAAATCTCGAAGATTCGATTTTCTTGACCATCATCCCCATCGCTCTACTAGTTGCCTTAGAAATCGGACTTGCTCGCTTGTCCTTGAAGTCCAAGCGCGTACGTACCTTCTTTGGTGGTAAGCCTTCGATAATCATCGATCGCGGTCGAGTAGATTACAAAGAGATGGTAAAACAAAGATACACGATGGATGACTTGTTGTTCGAACTTCGCCAAAAGAGCATCAAAAGTCTCGAATCTGTCGAATATGCTTTTTTGGAACCGAATGGGAAACTGTCAATTTTCGAAAAAAAACTGTTCGATAAAAACTATCCTTTGCCACTCATAGTCGATGGAGAAATTCAACTTAGTACCTTGCGACTCATCAAAAAGAGTAAATTGTGGCTTCATGAAAGCTTAAGAAAAAAGAACCTCGCTGTTCGAGACGTCTTCTACTGTTTTTATAAAGGAACCAATCTATATGTCGTCAAAAAAGATGAACTTGTAAGAGTCAATGACTAAAAAACATTTTTGCCATTTTTGCGGGGAAATGACAAATATGTAAATGTAAATCTTATTTCAGCTTAGTATTTGAGGGACATTTGAAAATACTGATAAATGATCATGGGGCTTTTTTGCTTCATTTAAATTGTCAAAAAAACGTACGCATGTTCTCTATTATGATCAAAAAAACCAAAAAAAATGAGAAAAATCCAAAATCCTCGGAATAATAATAGTAGAGGGTAATAATTCGGAAAAAAAACGATCTTTCCTCTCTCTTTCGACAAAATCATCGATCGATTAGTAGTAAAATCTTTGACGGTGATAAACTATGGAAAGATTGAAACCAGTATTATTAGCTGTATTGGTAGGTTGTGGATGTGCCTTTTATCTCTTCAAAAACGTGGAGTCGAATACCTTAGAAGAGACGAAATATAATGCCGTCGCAGTGCAAATAGGGGTATTTAAAGATGCAGATACCGCTCATTCTATGCAGGAAGCTTATGGTGGTCTCGTCGTCGAGGATGACGATTTATATCGCGTTTACTACTCGATATTGAACAAAGATGAGAATATCGAATTCATCACGAACTATTTGAACGATAAAGGCATCAACTACTACCTCAAAGATTTGCGATTGTCCGATAAAGTAATCGCCGATAGCAAGGATTACGAAATGATGATGACGAAGACCAACGAAGAAAGCAAACTGGCCATCAATGAAGAACTCTTAAACATATATAAGGAAGTGATTTAAATGTCTACTATGCTAAAAGACATTCCCAAAAGTGAAAAACCTCGAGAGAGACTGCTCGCCTACGGAAGTACATCTCTATCGAACGAAGAATTGCTCTCAATTCTCCTTAGAACCGGAGTCCAAGGTCGCTCGGTTTGTGAATTGAGTAGAGAAATTCTCTCAAAAATCGAAAGCATAAAAAGTCTTCGCGACATTCCTCTTTCGACTTTAAAATCGATTAAAGGTCTCGGTGAGACGAAGAGCATAACGATTCTGGCTGCTCTCGAACTAGGTCGAAGGGTTTACGATGAAGAAGAACCTCACAAAAAACTGCAAATAACTCAGCCAGTCGATGCTTATCGCTATTTTTCAAAATATATCGTTCGCGACAAACAAGAAAATTTTATGGCCATCTTCGTCGACAAACACAGACACTATCTCAGTCACAAGATAATCTTCAAAGGAACTCTCGATGCAGCTATCGTTCACCCGAGAGAAGTATTCAAACATGCGCTTTTAGAAAATGCCGCTGGCATAATCGTCATGCACAATCATCCAAGTGGCATCGCTACACCGAGCACGTCGGACGATGATACGACGAGATCGCTAGTCGAAGTTGGATCGAATCTCGGTATACCGCTTTTAGACCACTTGATCGTTGCTGAAAACAATTATTTCAGTTATGTGGAAGAGGGGAGACTCGTTCATGAATAAAATTCGTCCTGTTCTCCTCATAATTTTCGTTCTTGCAACCTATATGATACTATCTGATACAATCGTCAATCTGCTCGCCAACACAGGATCTTTCCTTCGCCACGACAACAAAGCTGAACTTTACGAATCCACTTTCAAAACGAAAATCGAAGAACTCGAAAAAGAAATCTTAGAATACGAAAGACAAACCGAAGGATTGAAAATTTACGAGGGAGAAAGTTATATTTTGGCCAAAACAGCCATAAGAAACATTTATGACATATACGATTACATCATCGTAAACACTGCTTCGAAAGTTTCGATCGGAGATGTTGCATTGAACGAAGCTGGTCTCGTCGGAATTGTCAGTGAAGCGACCACTTCTACAGCGAAAATATCCCTTTTGACCGGCCAAAACAAAATGAGTGTCAAAATAGGGGAAAATTACGGAATACTTTCAAATTACGATCGTACCAAAAACGAGTTTTTGGTATCCAATATCGACAATTATAAAGTCATAGAAACGGGAGCCCAAGTGACGACTAGTGGCTTTCAAGAAATTGCTCCAGGTTTGCCAATTGGAACTGTCACAGCTATAGAGACGAAAGGAGTCGAGAAAGTAATTAGAGTGAGACCTCATGTCGATTTTAAAAACATCAATTACCTTCTCATCGCAGCCAAATGATCGTTTTTGCACTTTTGATCGACTTTTTCATGTCGTCATTTACTCATTTTACAACTCACTTGGCCATCGCAGCGATTCCCTTCATTCGCTCCTTCGTACCAGTCATCATTTACTTTCTCGTTTTATCCCTCTATGAACCTCGCTATGTGATCAATCTATCACTGTTCTACATTTTATATATGCTGAATAGACAAATCGACAAACACTTTCGTCAAACCGATCTCACATATGTTTTGAAAATATTCATTTTTTGTGCGATATACATGAGTTTATTGTACTTTATACGAAACATATTCTGACGAATTGTCAAAGATGAAACTTACTGATTGCGCCGAGATATGAAAATATGATATAATATACTCGTGAAAGTAGGGAAGCCTATGAAAACTGAAAACTTACAACAAAAGCATGCCGACAAGAAAGTGAAGGTTGTAACCGGTATAGTCCTGGGAGTTACTGCTCTTTTAATTGTGGTGGGACTATCTTATGCGATGCTGCCAACAGACAATCTCCCCGTCGAGCCCTTGGACGTCACAGCCTCCACCGCGACAATGAAACTTCGTTATACGGACTGTAAAGAAAGTGACACGAGCACTTGTGCAGATATTTCGAAAGAATTGAATCCTGGTGATAGCATTAGCAAAGAATTTAAAGTTTCGAACATCGGCGATAGCACAGCTCACTATGCAATTTACTTTCGCGAACTGACCAACACTTTCAAACACGAAGAATTGGTATACAAACTGGAAAACTTGACGACTGGAGAAATCGTCGTACCCGATATGCCAGTTCCTACGTCCCTCACGGACAATTTGATCAAATCTCCTATTGCCGCTACCGCAGGTTCGACAATCAGATATAAGTTGACAGTTACATTTATGAACACCGACCGCGATCAATTGGACAATTTGAACTCTGAATTCTCACTTAAAATAGCTATAAAAGATGTTCGTTCTCAGACATCTTAAAAAAGTCATGGCGAAATGCCCAAGAAAGTGACAAAAAAAATTAAATTCGAATGAATGCTCATTGCACATCAAAGAGAATTTCGCGAGCCCATGATCGGTTCGTTTTTTCTCAAAATACCGCTCGACCTTTTGAGCGCTTTTTGATATAATTGATACTGTAAATTATATGAAATTGCGTCGACATAAAAGAAACTTGCAAGTATTTTCAAAAACGATTATACTATTGGTGAAAACGGAATTTTAAATAATTTAAATAAAAATGCCAAATGATAGGAGAATTAAAAATATGAAACTAAAAGACTTGTACATCGACTTCTTTTTGAGTAAAGGCCATGCCCAGATACCGAGCAGTCCTGTCGTACCGGAAAACGACAACACCGTTCTTTTCAATACTGCTGGCATGCAACCTCTGACACCATATTTGAAGGGCGAACCTCACCCCCTAGGTAAGAGGCTTTGCGACTACCAAAAATGTGTCCGTACGAACGATTTGGATGCCGTCGGTGATGCGACACACCATACATTTTTCGAAATGCTAGGTAACTGGAGTCTAGGCGACTATTTCAAAAAAGAGAGCATCACTTGGAGTTTTGAATTTTTAACGGAAGTCTTACATATTCCGATCGAAAAACTTGCAGTAACTGTCTTTGCTGGAAATGAACTCGTACCGCGCGACGATGAATCGGCAGAAATTTGGAAATCGCTCGGCATACCGAAAGAACGCATAAGTTATTTGGGTGTCGATGACAACTGGTGGCCAAACATGGAAATGCACGGACCTTGCGGACCGGATACTGAGATCTTTTATTGGCGAAGCGACGATCCCGTTCCTTTAAATCACGATCCTCAAGATGAGCGCTGGGTCGAAATTTGGAATAATGTCTTCATGCAATACAATCACGATGAAACTGGCTTCACTCCTCTCGATCACTGTAATGTCGATACGGGAATGGGAGTAGAGAGGACGACCGCCATCTTAGAAGGAGTGAATGACAACTATCTATCCAGTATATTTAAATCATACATCTCGCTCATCGAAGAATATAGTGGCAAGCCATACGAAGGCGATTACATGCCTTCAATGCGCATTATCGCTGACCATATAAGAGCCGTGACGATCATTATTGGAGAAAACTCGGGAGTAAAACCTTCCAATACCGATCAGGGCTACATAGTAAGAAGACTCCTTCGTAGAGCTATTCGTCACGAAAACACCCTCGGCATCGATGTGAACGGAGATTTCCTCACCAAGTTAGTCGGAGCAATAATAGACGATTATAAGGAATATTACCCAGAACTTGAAATCAATCGTTCTTCAACTTTGAATATCATCGAGACGGAGAAAAACAAGTTCACTCGAACACTGGAAAAGGGCCTGAAAGAATTCAATAAGGCGATCGCTCATGCGACAAATTGCCTCGATGGCGAAATAGCTTTCCATCTTTACGATACATACGGTTTCCCTATAGAACTGACCGTCGAACTAGCACAAGAAAAGGGACTCACAGTCGATGTTGCCGGCTTCGACGAAAAGTTTGCTGCTCACCAAGAGCTATCCCGCGCAGGTGCTGAAGGAAAATTCAAAAGTGGACTTTCGGGAACAGGTGAAATACAAACTCGTTATCATACGGCAACTCATCTTCTCAATGCAGCTTTGAAAGCAGTTCTTAAAGATCCTAGCATTCATCAAATGGGAAGTAATATCACCGAAGAGAGAATGCGTTTCGATTTCAACTATGATCGCAAACTAACTGATGAAGAAAAAAAGTCGATCGAGGATCTCATAAACACTTGGATAGAAGAAGATCTTACGGTCACCAAAGAAGAGATGAACAAACACGATGCTGTTGCCTCCGGAGCTGAAGCGATGTTCATAGAAAAATATCCGGATATCGTATCTGTTTACACGATCGGCACAGTCTCGAAAGAAATATGCACAGGACCGCACGTTGCTCACACTTCTGAACTTCACCACTTCAAGATAAAAAAAGAAGAGGCATCGAGTGCTGGTGTCCGTCGAATAAAGGCCATTTTAGACTGATCTAAAATGGCCTTTTTCTTTACACTGTCGAGTCTTTCACACATCGCAAATTACTCTTTGAATTGACTTTGCCGAAGAGATTTGCTATCATTTTTATAGTAAAGACGAGTTGCAACACTCGCCAATTAAAATGTTTTTAAGCGAAAGGAATGATTGTAAAAGATGAAAAACAAAAGAGGATTTACCTTGGTCGAATTGCTGACTGTCATAATGATATTGGGTATACTCATGGCCGTGGCTGTGCCTAGTATCATGGGAATCAGTAAGAAACTTAAAAATAGGGGACTAGATAGCAAGATCGATGCCATCACGCAAGCAGCTGTCGTCTATGCTCAAGAAAATAGCAATAAAATAAAAGCTAAGCTCGGTGGTTCCTGCAAAGAGAATAACGACCACTGCGAATGTACCGAGACAGATTCCGAAGGAAGACCGACCGATTGCAAATACGTCTTCACGATGACCGCGGACGACTTGATCTCGATAGGAGCTTACAAAAGCGAAAAATCGGATGAGTCTACCAATACATGCGACATCGAAGATCCGCGCAATAGTGGTTTTTGTCTCGACTGTGTCAAAATAACGGTCAAACTGGATGACGATTATAAAAATGCAACTGCCGAAATAAACAAAGACGATGTCAAAGATGCCACGACGACATGCCAAAGAAGTGCCATTCTCAAATGAATGGCACTTCTTTTATCATCGAACTTCGACATAGACATTCTTATCGAAAGTATGCTCGAGTGTATCGTAAGAAAGCAATGTGTTCGTATCTATCATGTAAAATTTATGTCTGATGGTATCCGTGACTGTCGCTCCATCTTGCACGATCGGGTCATCCCAAGTGAGATCGATTTGACTCCATTCGCCATTTAAATATATCGCATTCCACACATGTTTGGAACTAGCTACTTTAAAATTTTTTACTCCAAGTTTCGATAGAGCTATGGCCATCGCATCGGCATATCCGGCACACTTCGATTTCCCATCGAGCAAAGTACCATACGCATTGCCCGAATTGTCTCCACCATTTTGATCGTAATATGTCGTATCTATGATATAATCGTGTATTTTTAAAATCTTATCTTCCAAAGCCATATCGGCCGTCAACTGCTCGGCAAATATCCTATTCAATTTGGCATTTATGGCTTCTATCATCTCATCCGTATAAGATTTAGTCACGACGACATTGACTCCTCCCAACGAATCTGTCGTCACTTTCAAATAAGTAAAATTGTTGAATGGGTGAACGAAATTGCCGATATCGGTTATGACCGTCTGATTGTTCGTCAAATCCTCGACATCTGCTAGACAACTCGCATACTCGCTCGGACAATAGAAAGTGAATGTGTCATATCCGTTGTCAAAAATAGAATATAGAATATTCAACAAATCTTGCTTGCTATAAGGAACGAAATCGTCAGATTTTTGAACATAGACATAATCGTTATTTTGAGCATAACTGTTTGCCGGCTCGATCATCACTTCCGGTTCAGAGCTGACTAAGTCTGCAGTATAATCGGTCAATTCCTCTAAATTTAAAACTATTGCACCCAACAAAACCAACAAAATGGTGGGGAAAATATAAGCTTTCATCTGTTTCACCTACTAAAGAGTATACCAAAATATCCTTTCATTTACTATATAATTATTTTACGGTTTACAAAAAGAAAGATGACTAATTACTAGCCATCTCTTTGACTTTCTTATTTAATCTGCTCTTTTGACGAGCACACGTGTTTTTCTTTATTAAACCTTTACTGCAAGCCTTATCGATGGCCTTGACAGTATTTGCGTAGTTCGACTTAGCACCTTCGCTATCGTTGTTTTTGATGGCCTTTTCGGTGTTCTTGATCGCATTTTTGACTGTCTTCACATAGAAGTTATTGCTTTCTGTTTTAACTCTATCGGTTTTGACAGACTTTTTTGAACTTTTGATAATTGGCATGGTTTCACCTCGTTTCACATTACAGACAGTATTTTATCAAAAAAACATGTAGTTTGCAACTAAATTCTACAATTTTTGTGGGTTTGCTGTGGTATCTTTTACACGAGGAGTGATACTATGTCTAAAAAATTCGTCACCAAAAAGAAAAACTTTGCTCTATCCATCTTCATTTGGATTCTCATCGCCACATTGGCACTCGTCGTCACCTTCAATATACTCATGAGAACTTCTATCGAAGGCCTCATGGGAGACGAAAAACTTTCCGATAATCTCTTCACGATTGCAACTAATGAAAAAAAATTTTTGAATTTAGATCTTTTGAATCCGAGTGATCTTTTGAAATTTGGATTAGGCTACCATATCGAATACGATTCGCCGTCTACCATACCGGATCTGACACTCATATCTGCTCATGAAAACTCTGAGCATCCTCGCATCTACATTTATAGTTCTCACGATACTGAGAGCTACGATAGTGCTTTAAAAGAAGCATACAGCATAAAATATAATGTGACTACCGGCGGATACATTTTGTCGGACCGACTAAAAGAACTCGGTGTGCCATCATATGTCGAAAAGGAAAGTATGGTCGACTATCTGCGGGCTCACGGTCTCAACTACAACTACAGTTATTATGCGAGCAAATATTACATCGAGAAACGATTGATAGAATATCCGACGATCGAAATAATTTTGGATTTACATCGCGATGCCTTGCCTCGCTCGATGAGCATCACTACCATAGACGGCAAGCCTTGTGCCAAAGTCAGTTTTATCGTCGCAGTCGAATATCCGGGATATGAAAAAAATGTCGCCTTGGCTGAAAAAGTAAATGCCGCCTTGCCAGATGGGCTCTCTCGTGGTTTGTCCAAAGGAAACGGCTATGGTGCGAACGGTTACTTCAACCAAGAGATGAAAGAAGGTGCTTTGCTCATAGAAATAGGAGGACCAGAGAACACCATAGAAGAAGTGGCCAATACGGCATCATATATTGCCAAGGGGCTGAAATCTGCCCTCGATGAAGGAGATAGATAAATGGAAAAGAAAAAGAAAACTAATTGGTTTAAAATAATCTTATCGGGGCTCTTCATCGTCTACATCTCTCTATATTTTCTAAATGTATCGGGTTACTATGACAGTCGTATTCGCCGCAAAGTAGAATTTACCGAAGAACAAATAGAACAATTCGAGCGCGATGTAGCTTCCGGAGAAGCAGTCGACATCAAGGATTACCTCAAAGATCAAAACAAAGATTATACCAATAAAGCATCGAAATTCGGTTACAAACTGAGTACGGAAATCGACAAAATTGTAAACGGTACGATAGAGAACATCATAAACGTCCTTTCTAAACTGTTTACTTGAAATTGCCATATTTTTTTAAAAAGTTGCCATATCGCGTATGGTTTTTTATTTGTCAAAAAGACAAAGAAAGTGTATAATGTTTCCTAGGTGAAAAAAATGAAGCAGAAAAACATTCGAAATTTTTCTATCATCGCTCACATCGATCATGGTAAAAGCACCTTGGCCGACCGCATACTCGAAATTACGGGTGGAGTAGAGAAGCGAGAACTAAAAGCTCAAATGCTCGACAGCATGGATATCGAACGCGAAAGAGGCATCACCATCAAATTGAATGCCGTCGAACTAAAATACGAGTATCGCGGCGAAGAATACATTCTTCATCTCATCGATACTCCCGGTCACGTCGACTTTTCTTACGAAGTTAGTAGAAGTCTCGCCGCTTGCGAAGGAGCGATCCTCGTCGTCGATGCTGCTCAAGGCATCGAAGCTCAGACTCTAGCCAATCTCTATCTCGCTTTGGAAAACGATCTCACCATCATACCTGTCATCAACAAAATAGATCTTCCGAATGCCGATATTCCTAAGGTCGAAGAAGAACTTTGCAATGTGCTCGGATTTAAAAAAGAGGAAATCATTCTCACGAGCGGCAAGACGGGTGAAGGAGTCGAACAATTGATACAAGCCATCATCGATCGCATCGACCCACCAAAAATAGATAACACATCCCCGACACGTGCTCTCATCTTCGATTCGCTCTACGATGCCTATCGCGGAGTAATCGTTTCTCTGAAAGTCGTCGAAGGTTCCATTAAACTCAAAGATACGATCGAATTCTTGGCTACCGGCGAAGAGTACGAAGTCGTCGAACTCGGTAAAAATACTCCGAATATTTCTCTTCGGGATGAACTCGTTTCCGGCGAAGTAGGATGGATAAGTGCAGCCATCAAGAACATCGAAGGTGTCAAAGTCGGGGACACAGTTACAGTTAAAAGAAACGAAGCCCACGAACAATTGGATGGTTACAAACCGATGAAGCCGATGGTTTACTCGGGATTATTTCCGATAGAGCCAAACAAATACGACGCTCTCAAAGATGCCCTCGAAAAGCTCAAATTGAACGACGCGGCACTTTCCATCGATCCCGAAACCTCCGATGCCTTGGGTTTCGGTTTCCGATGCGGTTTTTTAGGACTTTTGCATATGGACGTCATCGAAGAGCGAATTCGCCGCGAATTCGGCATCGATATCATCGCCACCTCTCCATCCGTCATCTATAAAGTTACCCTCACGAATGGCGAAATTCTCGAAATAGACAGTCCGAACAAGATGCCAGAGCGGCAGATGATTTCTCTCATCGAAGAACCCTTCATCAAAACGAACATCCTCGTCCCGTCAGATTATATCGGAGCCATCATGAACCTCTGTCAAGATAAAAGGGGCATCTTCGATAACACCGAATATATCGATCCGACGCGTGTCAACATACACTACTATCTGCCGTTATCTGAAATCGTCTACGACTTTTTCGATAAACTTAAAAGTTCGACCAAAGGTTACGCATCCTTCGATTACGAACTAGCTGGCTATAGAGCCTCCGACCTCGTCAAAATGGATATTCTTTTAAACGGTGAACCGGTAGATGCCTTGAGCATCATAGTTCACAAAGACTGCGCATATGCTCGAGGTCGAACGATAGTCGAGAATCTCAAAGAGATAATACCGAGACAGCTTTTCCAAGTTCCTATTCAGGCATCTATCGGTTCCAAAGTGATTGCACGCGAGACGATAAGCGCGATGAAAAAAAACGTCCTTGCCAAATGCTACGGAGGAGATATCTCTCGTAAAAGGAAACTCTTAGAAAAGCAAAAAGAAGGAAAAAAGCGCATGAAGATGGTCGGTCGTGTTGAACTTCCGAGTGAAGCCTTCTTGAGTGTTTTAAAATCTGACAAATGATAATAGAAAGAAGAGATTGAATATGGATACAAAAACTAAAAGTGACATCTTTGCCGTCGAACTAGCTCAAATAAAAGACCCAAAGATAAAAGCGAGTGCAACTACGATAGTCGAGCTGCTACCCGATTACTATTTTCATGAGCCTGCCAGTTCCACTGGAAAATACCATCCGAGTTTTTCCTTGGGTGAAAGAGGCCTCGTTCGCCACGTCAAAGTTGCGGTCAAGTATGCGACCGACCTTTTCAACATTTACAAATTCGACCAAGAGACGAAAGACCTCATCGTCTTTGCCCTGATCATTCACGACGGCATCAAAAAGGGCATCCCCGAAAGCCGATATATGAAGTTCGATCATCCGCTTCTCATAGGTGCCTTTGTCAAAGAAAATGCCGATAAACTCGAACTTACCGAAGAACAAGTCGACCGCATCGTCAAAATGACAGCCAGTCACATGGGAAAGTGGAATACCAACGAATACGAACCGAACATCGTTCTTCCTTTACCGAAGACAGTCGAAGAAAAATTTGTTCACATGTGCGATTATCTTTCTAGCAGAAAGTTCAACAATGTTTCCTTCGATAAAGACGATAACATACTTGAATAAAACCGTATAAAATGATATAATTGTCATATTCAGGGTAGAGGTGAAGTTTATGGCTAGTATTTATATCCATATACCGTTCTGCAAGTCGATTTGTGCCTACTGCGACTTTACGAAGGTTTTCTACGACCGTGGCCTTGCCGTATCCTATTTGGATGCACTGGCCGGCGAGATAGAGGACTCTTATGACCAAGAAGAAGTAGAAACTCTCTATGTTGGAGGCGGAACACCATCTTGTCTTTCAGATTATGAAAGGGAACGATTGAAAGAAATAATCGGAACCTTTAAAATGGCTACTAACTACGAATTTACCTTTGAATGTAACATCGAAGACATCGATAGAAGTCTTCTCTTCGACCTGAAAGAGATGGGGGTCAATCGGCTGTCCATCGGCATCGAATCGTTCGACACCGATAAGCTCGAATTTATGAATCGCACGGCAGACTTTAAAGATGCCCAGGAAAAGATGCAATTGATGAGAGAAGCGGGGTTCGAAAACATAAACGTCGACCTCATGTACGGCATTCCATATGAACGACTTCGCGATCTGAAAAGAGATTTGAGTCTCTTTCTGAAACTAAAGCCGGATCATATCAGCACATACTCGCTCATCATCGAAGATCATACGATGTGTAAAATCAGGGAAGATGAAAATATTGCCGAAGAGGAAGAAAGTAAGATGTACTCTTACATCGAAAGGGAGCTTGCCAAAAATGGCTATCGCCATTATGAAATATCGAATTTTGCACTGCCTGGCCGAGAATCTCGACACAATCTTCGATATTGGAACAATCGAGAGTATTATGGCTTTGGTCTCGGTGCATCGGGATTCATCAAAGGGTTTCGCTACGAAAACACGAAGAATTTTGACGATTATCTCCTCGGCAACTATAAAAGCGACGAACATTTGGTCAGTCGAACCGAAATGATGGAAAACGAAGTGATGCTCGGTTTGCGAAAGACGGAAGGTATCAATCTACAAGAGTTCTTCGATAAATACGAAGTTAACCTCCAAGATGTTTTCCCCGTAAAACCCCTTGTCAAATCGAAAGAACTGATTTACAAGGATGGTTATATTTTCATAAATC
The DNA here is from genome assembly GCA_964553435.1 of uncultured Muribaculaceae bacterium. GTDB lineage: Bacteria > Bacillota_I > Bacilli_A > RF39 > UBA660 > RUG11867. Next base: position 33,083 of record CAZKKM010000002.1, read on the forward strand.
CAAAATATATTTATGTGATGAACGAAATTTTATTGAAATTGATTTAAAAGGAGAATTAAAAAATGAAGACATTCAAAAGTCTATTACTTGTAGCAGCCACATCGGCATGCTTTGTTGCGGGAGTCGATGCCGCCTCACTGAAGGTTGGCGATGCTCAGGCCATGGCCGGTACCGAAAAAAATGCGATCAAAATAACGATTTCAGACGATGATCTCGTTTCTTATAATAAAGTGGAGTTTCAATTGAGCATATCGAACACTTTCTATGCTCAGATCGAAAATGTCCAACCGGCTTCTGGTACTGGTCTCGCATATACTCCGACGACTCTGAACGACATCACCACCTATGCTTTCGATGCTGGAGAAGCCACACTCAACGAAGGAGAACTCGGAACGATCACATTCAAGACGAGTGTATCGATGGATAACAACGTACAGATTACACCTGTCAATGTCAAGTTTTATAAAAAAGAGGATGGTTCTTTCGCTTCTCCCGGCGACTCTGGAGTCAAAGCTATAGCGGGAACGATCAAATACGAGCGCCCCAAATCCTCAGAAGCTGCACTGACTGGTCTCGTACCGAGTGCCGGAACATTGAGCCCAGCTTTCGATAGTACGATCACCGAATATAAAATACAAATCAAAGATACGTTGAACACTTTGCGTTTCACAGCCACACCGTGCACTGGAGCTCAAGTTTCGGGCGATACAGTCTTGAGAGATATCAAAATGGGGGAGACGACTGCAGAAATTACAGTCACTGCCGAAGATGGAGAGACGACTAACAAATATAAAATAACTGTCGTTCGCGGAGAAATAGCCGAACCGAGTGCCTATCTCAAGGACCTTTTAATAAACAACGTCGGCATGACTCTAAGTCCTACATTCGATTCCAAGAACAACAAATACACAGTTCAAGTGGGCAAAGACATAGATAAACTCGACTTCAAATACGAGCTCGAAGATCCCATGGCCAATGTCGAAATCGCCGGCAACGAAGCATTCGCAATAGGAAAGAACATTGTCACGATTACAGTTACGAGTTCCGATGAAAAAGAAACTCAAGTATACGAAGTAGCCGTCATCAAAGAAGATAAAGACGACTCTGCCGCACCGACCACACCAGAAAATCCGAGCGACGATAAAGACAAGAAAAATAACGTTTGGTTGATCGTCATCATAGTCGCAGTTATATTGGCCATCGTCACGGGAGTGACAATCGTACTTTTCAAAAAGAAAAAGAAAAAATCATCTAAAAAAGACGACGAAACCAAATTGCCGTTAAAGAGGAGAGCTGGTTCTGAGAAGACCGTCGAAATCGACACAGTTGCCGAAAGACCACGTCATGCGGCCATAGAGGAAACACCGGAAGAAAAATCACCTGCCGGAAAAGATTATGACGACGATGAAAGTATCACAGAAATACTCAAATCGGAACTCTACGAAGATGACAAAACTCAACGGTTCGATCGCGATGAATTCGAAGATTTGAAGCATAAAATCTACGATGAAGAAGAACTCGATCAAACTAAAGAATTCAATTTCAAAGATTTCGAATAATACTGAAACTTTCTATCACAGAAAGTTTTTTCTTGTTCGATTTCTATGAACAATAAAACTTCGCCTATAAAGGACGAAGTATTTTATTATGTGCTATTCTTCGATGCCCATTTCCTCGAGTTCCTTGCTGATATCCTCTTTGACGAACAATTCTATCGGTATATCGAGTCTCAAAGACAGATAATAAAGTACACCCAAAGAGAAAGTTTGATTGACCTTTTCGGACTCGATATTTGCGATGAATCCTCTCGAAAATGTGGAATCTGTGCTCAATTGCTCTTGAGTAATATGTCTGTATTTTCTAAAAAGTTTGAGTCTCTTAGAAGCTAGTTTATATATATAACTGATATCGTTCTTATCCATGAGATTAGCCCGCTTTCTATCATTCATTTTAACAGTAAAGCCTCGCGAAATATGTCAGTATATAGTTGCATTTTTGGAAATTGTA
>CAZKKM010000002.1:35099-39880 GCA_964553435.1 uncultured Muribaculaceae bacterium
AAAAATTGAGTGTGATATAATCACAATAGACTAGGAGAACACATATGGATTTAAAAACAAAACGAACGATACATTTGTTGTTAGGAATTGCTTCGTTTATGACGATTGTCATAATCAGTACGATATCGTATGCTTACTTCACTACGACAACCACGACTGAAAAACAAGAGGGAGTTTTAACCACTGGAGTGGCAAAAGTCCGCTTTGCCGATGGCAACCCAGGATTTATGAAAGAACTAAAATTTGGAGAATCTGCCACCAAGACCTTTACGATAGAAAACACCGGCACAATAGATACTTATGTGACACTTCACTGGATGGATCTCGTAAACACATATTTGCCGGGAAGTCTCACATATTCTTTAGAATATCGAGAAATCGGCGAAGAAGATTATCAAAATATAATCGACAATGAGCCATTGCCCATAAGCGAAGTGCCAACTAGTGCAATCTTGGCCGAAAATTTGCCCATCTCCAACGGTAAATCGTACGAATATAACCTGATAGTCACTTTGAATAACTTAAAAGACATAGATCAAACCCAAGACTTGAGTGCCCACTTCAACACAAAATTCGATATCACCGAAGTTGGAAAAGAAAACTCTTTCGGTATCACCTTCGATGCGAACGGAGGAACTGTGAAAACGAGTGGAAAACGAATTCCTCTTACAGCCAAAACGTACGGTCCTCTGCCGACCGCGACGAGAGAATATTACAAGTTTAAAGGCTGGTATACCGATTCTATTGCAGGAACTCAAATACTCGAAGAAAGTGAAATAGAAGACTATCGCGATCGCACAGTTTATGCTCATTGGGAAATCGTCGGCAAAGTACCTACGATAATCGCAGCCATGGATGCTGGAACATCGCCTCCATTCGTCGAGCCCAAGGAACCTATTTATGCCAATACTTCTCCCATATTGAATGTCGGAACAGAAGTCGTTCCCATGAATATAATCGCAAAAAACCCTTCATCATACTTTAACGAATCCGGCACCACAAACATAATTACATATTCACCGCATAGTAATAAATATGCTTCAAATGGAAAGATAGATTTAAAGGCTTTAGTCTCAGAGAAAAAAGGAGTGGCCTTATGTTATGATATAAAATTTACATTTAAAGATGCCACAATAACTACAATGTATGTATTTTTAAACGGCGCTGAATTATTGCAAGTTAATGGCGAACGCACCGGGTGCATAGGTTTGGGAGAGATTTCTCAAGATGATGAGATTTCAATCATAGTAGGAAATATAAGCAGTACAAGATTTTATATGCATTCTGAAGACCAATTGGAATTTCACTTGCAAGAAGCCGAAGTTTACGATGATTCGGGAATATACTCTCTCGAAGACAACGATGGCCCTAGTTACTATTTTAGAGGAAACGTTAACGATAATTACGTTTCGTTCGCTGGGTTTTATTGGAGAGTAGTTCGCATAAATGGAGATGGTTCGGTACGATTGATGTACGACGGGACGAGTGCCCATTTGAACGACGAAGAGAGCGATGACAGAATAATCAAGGACTCGAGAGTCATATTCAACAATTCGTATAATAATTTAGACACTTGGTATGAAAATAACCTAAAAGACTACGAAGCTATGCTCGAAACAGGGAATTTTTGTGAGGACGGAGGAGCCGGCTTGCGATTTATGGTAGACACATCCGCGGCCGCGACTGCGGTTTTGAATCCGGTTCCTACATTTAAGTGTCCGAGCCTTTTGAACGATAAAAAGGTCGGTTTTATAACCGCGGATGAAATTGTAGCCGCGGGAAGTGGTAAAGCCAAAACTGTAAATACCAATTATTATTTACATAAAGGATTCTATTATTGGACGGGTAGTCCGCGAAGCGGAACCAATCCACAACGTTATTTCTTTGTCGATTATAATGGTCAACTTCATAATGGAACCATCACAGCATCATTTTACGTAGTTCCAGTAATAAACATCAAAAAAGACATCGCCAAAAACTTCGTCGGAAACGGGACTTTATCTAATCCATACCGTATCGAAGAAGCATCCGCTGCAGGCGAATAAAACTATTGAGTCAACCAAAAAAGGTTGACTTTGTTTTTTCTCTATGTTATCATCTTTATGACGAATGGAGGGATTATTATGGCAGTCAAATTGAGACTCAAAAGAATGGGAGCTAAGGCTAAACCTTTCTATAGAATTGTCGCGGCCGACTCGAGAAGTCCTAGAGATGGTAGATTTATCGAAGTAGTAGGTACATACAATCCTATCGGTAAAGAAGACCAAGTTAAAATCGATGAAGAGAAGGCTCTCAAATGGCTCAAAAATGGTGCTCAACCTACTGATACAGTCAGAAATATATTGAGTGCGAATGGAACATGGGCTAAATTCAAATCGACAAAAAAAGAGGAAAAATAGTTCATGGATACGGTTATAGAATTTGCTACGACACTCGTCGAAGGCTTGGTAAAAAATAAAGACATCGTCAAAGTTCAAGATTTTACTGACGACGATGGTGTACCTATTTTGGAAATAATCGTTCACAATGACGATATGAGCACAGTCATCGGTAAATCTGGTGCAACTGTAAAAGCCATAAGGACACTTATAAATGCATGTGCCTACAAACAGAATTTACCTAAAATCAAAGTGAATGTCGATTCCATATAGAAGATCTGAAAGGATCTTTTTTTCTATTTACAAATCTAACCGCGATGATATATAATTGGTGTGTTTAAGGAGATGACGAGATGAACAATTTATTCGACCAAAATGAAGACAACATGTACGGATATAAACCTTTGGCCGACCGCATGCGTCCGACGACACTCGATGAGTTTTATGGCCAAGAAGAAATAGTCGGTAAGAATTCTCCTATTCGCAAGATGATCGAAACGGACAACATCACATCTATGATTTTTTGGGGACCACCAGGAGTAGGGAAGACGACCCTCGCTCACATCATCGCTCATGAAACTCATTCTGCGTTTCACACTCTTTCTGCCGTCACAGCTGGTGTCAAAGAAATCAAAGAGATGATAGAGATTGCCAAGTATAATAGAAATCTAGGAAAGAAGACGATTTGCTTTGTCGATGAAATTCATCGTTTTAATAAAAGTCAGCAAGATGCGTTTTTGCCTCACGTCGAAAACGGCAATATCATATTGATAGGAGCGACGACTGAGAATCCTTCCTTCGAAGTCAATTCGGCATTGTTGTCTCGCAGCAAAGTTTACGTCCTGAAGAGTCTGTCTTCCAAGGAAATTCTGGGCATTTTGAAAAGGGCGCTTTCCACAATTCCGGAATATTCGAATGTCGTCTGTGACGAAGAATCACTCAAAATAATCGCATCCGCAGCCGGAGGAGATGCTAGAGCAGGGCTCAACACCTTGGAAAATGTCATCAATATGATACCTATAAAAAAGAAAAAGCGAAATATCACCAAAGATATTTTGGAGCAATCCATACAAAGTAAAATTTTTCTCTATGACAAAAATGGTGAAGAACACTACAATCTCATTTCTGCTCTTCACAAATCGATGCGCAACAGCGATCCTGACGCAGCACTATACTACCTTGCTCGCATGCTCGAAGCCGGAGAAAATCCTCTTTATATTGCTCGTCGCCTCATTAGATTTGCTTCGGAAGATGTCGGCCTTGCCAATCCAAATGCTCTCGTACAAGCGACGAGCACATACTCTGCTTGTCACTATAATGGCATGCCCGAATGCAACGTCAACCTCGCTCAACTTGTCGTTTACTTGAGTCTCAGTCCGAAATCCAACTCCCTTTATGAAGCTTACATGGCCGTCGCCGCGGACGCGAAAAGAACTTTAGACGAAAAAGTTCCGATGCACTTGCGAAATGCTGTCACAAAATTGGATGCCGAACTTGGTAATGGCAAAGGTTATAAATATGCTCACGATTATGAATATAAGATAACCGATATGACTTGTCTGCCGGAAAAATTGAAAAACCAAAAATATTATAAACCGACCACCAGTGGACAAGAAAAAAATTTTGCCGAAATCTTAAAACGAGTAGAAGAAATAAAGAAAAAAAGTGATTCTCATAAAATATAAAACATGCTAAAATATACATGAAAGAAGGATATTTTATGAACGATGATTATTTCGAAAATGAAATCAAAGTATTGGATGTATCTCCTGAAATAATATGCAACAAATTGGATTCGATGGGAGCAAAAAAGGTCTTCGATGATGATAGAGTTTTTACCACTTTTGATAGCCAAACAGAATCTTATCTTGCCAAGGACATTTTGATTCGCCTAACCGAAGAAGAAAAACTAAAACTTAGCATCAGCACCGATACATCTAAATCATCGACTGGCGAAAAACGAACTATCAAAGTATTTGTCAGCAGAAAAAAGGAAATGATCGACTTTTTTGCGGTTCTCGGTATAGAAGCTGTTGCCGAAGTGAAATCTCACAGAACTTCCTATGAACTTACCACCTCGAAAGGAATTGTCGACTTCGATCTCGACACATTTCCTCTGATCGGCTCCTTTTTGGAAATCGATTTGGAAAACATGGACAGACCTCTCGATGAATATTTAAAAGAACTTGGTTTAGAAAATAACAGAATAGTAAACTGTGGAACAGAACAGATTTATGGCATGTATGGTTATGATTATTACAAAGAATTTAGTATCAAAAAATGAGTGAACAATCACTCGTTTTTGTTTTGCCTACAGATGATTTCTCGCCTTTTTTGGCAAATAGCCGTAATTGACGAACTTTCGTAGAGAAAGGGGATTGGAATAGCAAAAAAAGTCCGATA
>CAZKKM010000003.1:0-35065 GCA_964553435.1 uncultured Muribaculaceae bacterium
GTTGTATCTGCAGGTATAAAAGATACTTTAATCTATTCGAGGGAATATTATGAGAATGGCAACCAAATAAAAAAAGAAGATGTTTTTAATGAAGACATTATCAAACGAACTTTTACTGTGGCAAATTTCGATATCATCGCAGGTTCCGATGACAAAGATTATCTCATCGCTTACTACACAGGCCCCCTCGAAAGTTCCTTAAAAATCTTTGCTGACGACATGACATTGATATCTAAAGACTTAGTCAAACCGGATCCGGTCCACGAAGGATTTGTAATTTCATATTTTTACAACAACATTTGTGAATTGGAAAACGGCAATCCGTTCTATCCAAACACATTCGATTCGGATAATAGCAAAAAAATACATGTCAAAAAAGAGAAAGATAAAATCTACTTTTTGGCACCAGTTTTAAATGCCGATTTCTCAGGAAACGACTTTGGAACTTTAGAAGAACGAGTTTATACAGTCCGTGATAATAAGCTAGAATACGACGTCATAAATAAATATAAGATTAAAAATGTCTGTCAACAAGCATGGTAAAATAAAGTGATTCCTTTTATCTTTCTTGCAAATCATCGATACATTTTATATAATTGTATCAAGATAGACGAGGAGAAAAAGATATGAAAGTAGACACTAAACACACGTTCAAGGAAAGGGTCTTTAAGAACAGTAACTCTCAAAACAAAAGAGTCACTTTTTTGTTATTGATAGTCACCATAATACTGGTAGCAACAGGTGTTTCCTATGCCATGCTGCCGACAGATAATTTGAGAAACGAGCCCGTCGATGCCTTAGCTTCTACCGCGACGATCAAACTCAGATACACCGATTGCACCAATGAAGATGCTATTACCTGTGGAGATATATCCGCGAATCTCGCTCCAGGCGATTCCATATCCAAAGAATTCTCCGTGACGAACGTCGGCACCAAAGATACGACTTACGATATATACTTTAGAGAACTTTATAATACTTTCGAAAACGACGATTTAGTATATACACTCGAAGACGTGACGAACAACAAAGTCATCGTTTCTTCCAAAGCAGTACCGAAAGGAACCAAGACAAATAAAATTATTGAGAAAGATATTCTGTCGCCTGTAGGAAGTACGACCAAATACAAGCTGACTGTAACCTTCCTGAATAGAGATTACGATCAGAGTATAAATCTGGGAGCTGAATTCAGTTTGAAACTGAAAATAGGAGGGCCGGAATCGCGACCTCAAAATACTATGATGAGTAGAGCGACAGGTGAAGGTGAGGACATAAAGATATCTGAAGAAGGTTTTTGGTCGCATTATGCCAATATAAAGAGAATAGTTTTCGAAAATACATTGAGTCCAAAAGTGGATGCTACATACACTTATGACTTGTCTGACAGTACATTAAGTGCCGGAAGAGTGATGGCCTATTTGGTTCCCGATGAAATCGACGACACCATGTATACAGCATATATCCAAGGAAAAGGTGGAGTCGCAGCTCCTGGTAATTCGACATATTTATTTGCTAACTTTGAAATTTTAGATTCTATTGAGAATTTAGAATATTTCGATACGAGCGAAGTTACTAATATGATGGGGATGTTCGCTTCTTGTATCAATCTCACAACTTTGAATGTCAGTAACTTCGACACAAGCAATGTCATCGATATGTCATGGATGTTCGATGTTTGTAACAGTCTTATAACTTTAGACGTCAGTAATTTCGATACGAGTAATGTTACAAATATGAGTTCTATGTTCTATGGTTGTAACAGTATCACATCTTTGGATGTTAGTAATTTCGATACGAGCAATGTCACCAGCATGAATTCTATGTTCGGGGATTGCAGCTACCTTACAACATTAGATGTCAGCAAATTCAATACGAGCAAAGTTACCGATATGTCATGGATGTTCTCTGGTTGTAACGAGCTTACATTATTGGATTTGAACAATTTTGACACGAGCAAAGTTACCGATATGTCACACATGTTCTTCTTTTGCAAAAATCTTACATTATTGGATTTGAAAAATTTCAATACGAGTAATGTCACTGATATGTCATTTTTGTTCGGTGCTTGTAGTAGTCTAACAACTTTGGATTTGAGCAACTTCGATACGAGTAAAGTTATAAATATGAGTTCTATATTCTGCGATTGTGTCAATCTTACAACATTAGACTTGAGCAGTTTCAACACCAATAATGCCACTAATATGAGTTATATGTTCTTTAATTGCAACAGTCTTACGACTTTAGATTTGAGTAACTTCGACACGAGCAACGTCACCGATTTGTCACGAATGTTCTATGAAAGTAATAAATTAAATACAACTATAACGATAATGGGAACAAAATGTAGTAATTATTATTTAATGTTTACTAATGCTGCTATAGAAGAGGGAGCACAAATAGTAGTCAAGTATACCTCCGATGCTTCCGACTTGGTTGATAAGATGATTGCAACTAAATCCGACAATTCGAATGTAATAAAAGCAAGTCAACCGGAATTGTAAGACATACAAAAAAAAATATTTAAACTGATAAACTAGTGAAAATTTTTAACCATGGATATTACAAAAAATCTATGGCTTTTTAAATTAAGTAATTTTTGACGATTTATCTTAAGAACCGAAAGTTTTCTATAGCAGACTGAAATCGGTTTTTCTTTACTTTTATTGGCATTTATTATATAATGCATTTTAGAGTAGGTGATAATATAATATGGACAAAAACAGAGAAGTGCTCGCACATTGCCCACATTTTTATACTATAATAAATTTCGAATATTACAGTGACGACCTCGTGTCCGAAAAACTCATAGATATATATGAACGTTTCATTTTCGGCATCGACCTTGCCGATACCGAAAGTGTCGCACGCATCGAAAAACTCGACACAGTCCTCTTCAAATATATAAACGACTACTGTTTTAGAGAACAAGTCAAAGCCGACATGATGACGATAAAAGTTCGTCGTGGAGACAATATTTTGGAAACCATCGTGAATGCCATATTGAAACTTTTCGATTCTTACGAACTGATGGCTACGAGAAAAATCAACATAACTAGGTGGATTTGATATGGATGAAGATTTTAAAGACGTGACAACTTCGAGTCATCACATCGCCATCATCTTTTTTCTCCTCATAATTTTGCTCGTCATCGCCGGATACTTCTTCGTCTTCAAGCCGACTCATTTTTCCCTAAGGAGTGTATCGCTCGAATTGGGAGAACAAATGTCCGAAGATGTAAAGGATTATCTAAATAAGTTCGGTGGTTCCATAGTCGACTATAAGATAAACTTGAGCGGAGTGGACCCAGATGCCGTCGGAGAATACACCTATACCGTGACAAATGGTAAAATCACCAAAAAGGGAAAGATTGAAGTCGTCGATACTCGTCCTCCTGAGTTTACCACTCGCGAATTGGTCATCGAAGAGGGCAGTACCGAATACTTTTTGGGAGATTTCCTTGCTACCTGTGAAGACAACTCAAAACCTTGTCTAGTTTCACTAAAAAACAAATCGGACGATTCCAAGTTTTCCAAAGTGGGAGAATACGATATAGATATAGAAGTCGCCGATGTCTATGGCAATAAAAAAGAAGCAAAGGCACACTTGAAAGTCGTCGAAGAGGGAACTTATACCGACCCACGCACTCTCGACTTGGAATATGTAACTTCGTCGAAAAAAGGCAGTACCTTCGATGGAATCATCTACAAGACACTCGAACAAGCTATCGATCCGCAAAGCGACAAAGCGCGCGAAGTGATAAGTAATATAAGTACGGTCGATTTAGCGAACTATGTCCAAGAGAACTATCCTGGTTATCGCATCGTCGCTTCTGAGATAATCGAACTCTATAACAAGAGCAACTTCATTACGGGCTTTGCTATCGAACTCGATATCACGAATGGCAACGAAAAGACCATCTATGTCGATCCTACAAAAGTTATGGAAAAGGCACCTACATCTGCCGAAGACGATGAACAACAAAAAGAAGAATAGAGAACTGCACACAAATATTTACATAAAATTTACTATTATGTTTGACAATCTCAGTCGATTACGATAAAATTGATTTATAAAGTTAAGAAAGAGAGAGATGTTTTTATGAACGATTTGATACTTTTTGCAGCAGGAAGTGGCGATTTCTGCAGAAATACTCACGAAATACTCGGCCTGGTCGGATGGGCACTTACGATATTTAAGGTCGTAATTCCGCTCATCATCATCGCCTTGGGATTGATCGATTTGGGTAAAGCAGCTGTTTCCAGCAAGCCTGAGGAAATCAAGAAGAGTGCTACTAGCCTCGTATACAGATTGGCCGGAGGTATTTTGATATTCTTTATTCCGACAATCATCATGTTGGTTTTCGGATTTGTCGGAAGATTTGGAGATGCACAAAACCAACTCGACTGGGATGTCTGCTATAAATGTATCACGGCGCCTTGGGATGGCATATGTGCCAACGCAAAGAGCGATTATTAACGTTTGACAAAATTTATGTAAATAAGTATACTTGAAATATAGTATACTTTTTATATGGAAAGGATGGTGTCGTATGATATCGCTCGCCGTGAACAATTTTTGTCTCGAATTATCTCCCGTCTTGAAGATGATAGGAGATGCTCTGAACATCTTCAAAGTGACTCTTCCTCTCGTACTCATCATTCTTTGCATCTTCGACATCGGCAAGGCCGTGATTTCGTCCAAATCTTCCGACGTCAAAAAGAACATTGTAAACTGCGCCAAAAAACTGGCCGTATGCGTTCTTGTCTTCTTCATTCCGACGATATGTATGATCGTCTTCGGATTCGTCGATGCCTTCGACGAAATAACAAAAAAATCCGGACTCGACTTCGATGTCTGCTACGACTGCATGTTCAATTCATCGGGAGAAAATTGCAAATCAGCTGTCGAAATCGCCGAACTCACTTATTGAAAATGTGAGAACAAAATTTATTGTCTTTGCCCGCATAACATAGTATAATTGAAGTAGAGTTGATGAAAAATGAAAAACATTCTTAAAAAGACCCTTTTATTCGTGACGATTTTTACGTTCGGACTCGCCTCAGTCGAAGCCTACGACGTCGGTGGCACGAAAACTGTCGATGATATGGTCGATAGCAAAACAGCCGTTTTGGTTTGTGAATATGCCAACAGCAGCGGAACCGTCTTCAATAGGATTTATTATATGTTCGAAAGTTCGGACGGTTCTTGGACACCTGGACCGTGGGATGTCTATTATCGCAAAGGTGAAAAAAAGAACGACTTCTATCATATCGCGAATGCTTTCACCGGTGATATCATCTCGCGCGGTAGCTTCTACGAAGCACTCCAAAGGGATCAGGTCAGCTACAATTCTGACGAAAACCGCATGCCTAACGAAATGGAAGCTGTTTTCACATGTCCGACATATGCCTTCACCGACTTGGACAACTTCGATGAAATTTGCTACGGAGACAATCAAAGTTGTGGAGACAACTTCGAGTATGGTCCGTTTACACTTACCAAGAATGGCAACACCATATTTGAAAAAATTGACAACTATATAGTCGCCTTGTTGGACAACGACGAATTCGTAAGCGCTATTAGAAACAAGACGGACATAACGAACACACTCCGCCAAAGGGCGAGGAATTATGTCATCACGACTTGGCCACTAAGTTCGAATTACAAGATGCCGGCCTTCATCGATAACTATCTCAATAACTTAGCTGTCGATGAAAACAATCCCAAATTGGCTGAAAGTTTCAACACTCTAAAACAAAAAGCCGTACAAGCTGTCGAAAATGAAGTGCGAATGGGTGTAAAAACCGAAGAAGAAGCGACACAAGAAAAAGCCGAAATCGAACAGTTGGAAGTGAAAGACATCATCAAAGTCAAAAGTGAAATGTCGGCCGATTTGAACATAAACAGCGGGACCGACTGCAATAGCATTTTGGGACAACAGATGAGCGAAATCGTCAAGAATCTATTCACCTTTATTCAATATTTGGGACCTATATTAGTCGCCGTTTTCTCGATAATGGACTTCATCAAAGCCGCCGCATCGGGAGACGAAGGACAAATGAAAAAAGCATCGGAAAAACTCATGAAGAGAATAATATGTGGAATACTTTTATTCTTCGTCCCATTGATTTGTAGTTTCCTCATGGATTTGGGTGGACTGACGATGCCCGACATCTGTATAAGACAGAAAAGATAAAAATTAGCTGCTTTGTCCGCTAATTTTTTTTTGGCTTATTTTTTTCTCTCGCACATATACTTTAGTGAATTGCCGTAAGAAAAGAGGATAAATTCATGCTATATAAAATCGTTCGTCCATTTGTCAAACTTTTCGTGAGGCTCTGCTTTCATCCCAAAATAATAAATGCAGAAAATATCCCTCCGTCTGGTCCAGTAATTCTTGCTGGCAACCACACGAGTAATTTCGATGCTTTACTTCTCATGTCGACGACGAAGCGACCGATATCGTTCTTGGGAAAACACACACTTCCGCGTTTCTTCGTAAAATATCTTCGTGTCATTCCTGTCGACCGCACGAAATCTCGCAATCCAGAAGCATTGAGGCTTGCTCGCAATGTTCTAAAAGGAGATAACATCGTCGGGATTTTTCCCGAAGGAACGATCAACAGAACTGCCGAATTGACGATGCCTTTCAAGATGGGTGCAGTATCTCTAGCGGCCAAAAACTCGGTGCCTTTAGTTCCTTTCATCATTACCGGGAAATACGCATTATTTAAAGGAAATTTGAAGATAAAATTCCTACCTCCTCGGCAAATTATGAAAGACGACATTCAATACGAAAATGCCCGCCTCATGGCCGACATTGGAAGTAACATAGAAAGGGAAAAGAATGAAAACAACTAAATCTTTTGATTGGTCATCGAAAAAGAAAACCGATTCGCTGAAAATTTCTGCCGCATCTATGTACGATTATCTCGTCGATGCAGTAGGGGATGACACCGACTATTTTGCACTCAACTATTTTGGTAATCGCATCACTTACTCGAAGATGTTCAGAACCATAAATCTTCTATCCAAATGTCTTAAAGAATCTGGTATAAAAAAAGGAGACATCGTGACTGTCTGTCTTCCGAATATGCCTGTAGCGGTAGAACTTTTCTATGCTATAAACAAAATAGGGGCCGTCGTCGACATGGTTCATCCTCTATCATCTCCGGCCGAACTGAAGAACTTTCTTCAAAAAAACCACTCGCATATTTTGTTTCTTTACGATGCAAACTATGAAAAAATATCTAAAATTATCTCTTCGACCGACGTCAACAAAGTCATCCTCATTTCTGTTTCGGAGGATATGCCCAAACTTACGAAGACGATATACAATCTTACTAAAGGCTTACGTCTATTAAAATCTCCCAAAGAAGATGCGACTTATATCATGTGGAAAGACTTTGTAAATCTCGGTTACTCGGTGCGAAACTTCAAGTCGCCTAAGATATCCAAAGACGACATCGCCGTCATCCTTCACAGCGGAGGAACTACAGGCACACCAAAAGGAATAATGCTTACCAATTATAACTTCAATGCTCTCGCCGTACAGGGAGCTGTGAACGTACAAAACGTCGAAGCCAAAGACAAGATTTTGACAATTCTGCCACTTTTTCATGGATTCGGCTTGGGTGTATGTGTCCATTGTCCTCTGACTCTAAAAGTAGAGGTCATTCTTCATCCCGAATTCACTCCCAAAAGTTTTGCTTCCATACTGAAAAAGTACACCCCTCAAGTTCTAGCTGGAGTTCCAACTCTATTCGAATCGATGCTCGCAAATCCCATCTTCTCCAAAATAGATTTATCTTCGTTAAAATACATGATAAGCGGAGGAGACAATTTGCCTGTCGAACTCGAACATAAAATTAATTCTTTCCTTCAAAGACATTCTGCCCAAATAAAATTGACAAAAGGATACGGTATGACAGAAAGCCTCGCCGCGACCATCTTCACATTTCCAGACTCTAACAAACCGGGTTCGATAGGTACTCCCATGCTCGGCAATACAGTTCGCATATGTCGGTTAGGTACGAACGAAGAGGTGTATGCTAAAACGGTCGGAGAAATATGCGTCCATGGTCCGACGATCATGAAAGGTTACTATGATGAAGAAAAGGAAACGGCCAAAATCTTACATCTTCACGACGACAAAAAAATATATCTCCACACTGGCGATTTGGGATACGAAGACGAAAGAGGACTAATTTATTTCACCGGTCGCCTCAAGCGCCTCATCGTCTCGAGCGGTTTCAACATCTATCCCGCTCAGATCGAAGAAGTTTTGATGAAACATAAAAATGTCTCTTCTTGCTGTGTCATCGGCATCCCTCATCCTTACAAAATGCAAGTTGCCAAAGCATATGTCGTTTTAAAAGACGGTCGACCGACCGATAAACTTAGAGCTGAGCTGCGACTTCTTTGCAAAGAAGAACTGGCCTCGTACTCACAACCCAAAGAATATGAATTTGTCGAAAGTTTGCCGAAGACCATTTACAATAAAACGGATTATAAAAAACTAGAAGAAGAGGAGAAACGAAAATATGAAGAAAGAAAAAAGTAGCAAAAGAGAATGGGGTTACCGCCTTTTAAAGCCGATCCTCGCTCCAATTTTTTACCTTTATTATCGCCCGAAGTTGATAAATAAAAATGTGATACCTAAAAGAGGACCGATTATCTTTGCTGGAAATCACAAACACATCCTGGATCAATGTCTCGTCATCATCTCTACTAATAGAGTCGTCCATTACATGGCCAAAAAAGAATACTTCGAAGGTCCCTTTGCGTGGTTTTTCAAACTGACAGGTACTATTCGTGTCGACCGCGAAATCCACGATGAAGAAGCCAAAGAGCAGGCTTTGGACGTTTTAAAATCCGACCGCGCCTTGGGCATATTCCCAGAAGGAACCCGCAACAAGACGGACGAATTGTTGTTACCTTTTAAAAGAGGCTGTGTTTCTTTCGCTCAAAAGACTAATGCGACCATCGTTCCATTTGCCATAAAAGGCGAATACAAATTTCATAAGTCGAATCTCAGAATAGTTTTCGGAGAACCTTTCACCGTAGCACAAGATGCAAACCTGCAAGAAGCCAACGAACACTTGCGAAACACGATTGCCGATTTATTGACAGATGAAAAACTGTGAGAGATTTCGAGTAAAAATAACCTCAAGATAATAACAGGGGTTTATTTTTAAGGCTTTATAAATCGAACAGATTGTGGTATCATATCACTAGGTGATGATGATGAAAAAGAGAACATTGTTCTTAAGCATAGTCTTGACTATCGCGACATTTATTATAGGTACCAGCCCAGTCTCAGCTTTGATCGACAGCTGGGTAGGTGGCACGATAATCGTAAAATGGGTAGATTACGGCGACCCTAGAGGTGAAAGACCTGATTCTATCGATTTGGTCGTCGGAGATAGACTCTATACGAATCAACATCAGACGATTACTCTAAATGTCCAAGATGCCCAAGTCACGAACAATTCGAAGGACAAAGAATTCGATTCTCCTGTGACCGAATGGAAATTTAGCAAAGGAAACTACGATACGTTTTTTAAGCATTACGGTGATAAAGCGGGTTGTTTGTATGAATACAGTTATATAGAGAATTTGAGTGATTTGGGCTATGCTGAACTCGATAGTCATATAACTGGCAATTTGCATCCGGCAAAATTTTCGATGTCGGGAACCCTTTTGGAAGATGCTGGAACCCTCGTCATAACACTGATTAAAGATACTCTGACGACCAAAAACTTGACTGTCAAATATATCGACGGAGATCTTCGCGACGGTAACGACGTAAGAAAATTGGAGTTCGCGATAAGAGGAGAGAATGTCGCGGACCCGATCGCACAAAATGCATACTATAAATTTAATATCGAACCCGAAGATACTATAAAGATAGATGGCATAAGAGATACGTATACGAAGAGTATAATAATATCGGCTTCAGATGCTTATCAAACGGGAAATCCGATGATCGATTACGTTTTCGACGAAGACACTCACAATATCGATGGACGAACGATAAACTATGAAATCGACGGAAACGATATACTGGTGACAGTCGATTATCGAGCTAAGACGAAAAATGTTTCGATAGAAATAGAATGGCAAGATGGTGAAGATAAATTGGGATTGAGACCATCCTCTTTGATCTTGAAGGCATACGATCAAAAAGGCAACCTCGAGAATACTGTGTCTTTATCCAAAGATCACAATTGGATTACAAAAGAAACTTTATATGAAAATATGAAACATTCTGACGGCACGGCCATCGAATACGATATGAAAATAGAGGACGAAGGCGAATACGAGTATAGAACTATTAAAGATGGGGACAACTACAAAATAATAGCCAAACTAAAAGGACACGAAGACGAAGGTGAAAAAATTATAGATGATCCTAAAAAAGAAAACAATCCTAAGACTGGTATTTTTATGGGACAGTACATTTTGATGTTCGTCATAAGCCTAGTCGGTTTGATTGGTCTTTTTACAAGCATCAAAAAAGACTGACAGATGAAAAAATGAAAGAGAGCGATCTCTTTTTTCTTTGGCTTCAAGCCAAATATTTCTTTATTATCTCGACCGATTATGTTATAATTTTGTTAATGGTGAAATTATGAAAAAAATTGTATTATGTTTTTTGTTGCTTTTGACGAGTGTATTTGTGAATACGACCGCTGTCGAAGCAAAAATTATGCCTTTTTATGATGATGTAATCGAGAAGTTCGATGACGTGGAAATTCCATCTACGGACTATCATCGTCCCGACAACTTCAATAGAAACTGTGCCGATTTCGCGAGCACGATCAAGATGGCCGGTGTCTGCTTGTTCTTTGCCAAAATCATCTTGCCGCTCATCATCATCGCGACGGCTTCCATCAACATGATGAAGGTCGTGAGCTCTGGTAAACAAGACGAAATAATGAAACAGGCCAAAAAGGCAGGAGTATCCCTCATTGGAGCAATCCTCGTCTTTTTCTTGCCGACCATCATCTATACCATCTACAGCTTCATCGATAATTTCGAAGAAAACAGGACGAACGATTCAAAAATATGCTATGCCTGTGTCTTCAAGCCTTACGGCAATTTGTGCACACAATATGCCACATATTACAAAGAGTAGGAGGAAAACGATATGCTGAATCAATTGATGTTAGTAGGTGGGAATTGGTTTTTGGATATCTTCAAAATGTTGACACATATGCTGGATCAGGGAATATATTTTCTCGCCCAATGTGCCTACCAGGTATTCTATTTCATCGCCAACGCGACCATTTTGAACGATACCATAGTACGAAATTTCACTCTTAGAATATACACTCTCATCGGTATAGTCATGGTCTTTGTCTTGGCTTTCAACCTCTTGAGTTACATCGTCGACCCCGATAAGATTACCGATAAAAAAGTTGGAGCATCCTCCTTCGTCAAGGATGTCATTTTGGCTATAGCCATCATTTCTCTTTCTCCGATGCTGTTCACCAAATTATATTCGCTTCAATCGGCTATCCTGACTTCGGGTGTCATCGAAAATCTCATCTTGGGAGGTACGACGGATGAAAACTTTAAAACCGAAGATGAATGGAAAAACAATCAAGGAAGTAGTAAAACTTATGCCGAATACATGATTGCCAATGGTGGCAACAACATGGTGGCCTCGGTGTATGTCGCCTTCCTGTATCCGGCCGATGGGTCGTTTACCGCATTGGATTGTGGCAATTCCAATCACGAAAAAGCCGCGACCTACGCAGATTATTGTGAAGCCTATCAAAAGGTCAAAGAAGGCGAATCGCTGAGCGCATTCGACGATTTCATAACGAACGAAGAATACAATTTCACTCCATTCTTGACGACCGTCGCCGGTATCGTTCTATTGTTCTTCATGTTATCGTTTTGTATCAATCTGGCCAAGCGAGTCGGGAAGATGGCTATCGTTCAACTCATCGCTCCAGTTCCAGTCACCCTGGAACTGTTGCCCAATAAGAAGGGCCTGCGTGACAATTGGTTGAAGACCCTTGCCAAAGTCTATTTAGAAGTCTTCTTCTACATGGCTGTCATGTTCTTGGTCATACTTCTCATATCTTTGGTTCCGGGAACCATTCAAACACTGCTCGGTAACTCCGGCGCCAATACCTCGACTGCCGGAACGGCAATATTCACCACCCTGACATCCGGCCCGGTCAAACTTTTTGCAACAGTCATACTCATCTATGGACTCTTGATGTTCGGTAAAGAAGCACCTCAGATGCTCTTCGATTTGCTCGGTATCAAGAGTACCGGTATCATCAAAGAAGCTGCAAACAGAGCTCTCGTCATGGCTGGCTCTACCAAAAATGCTTTGGAAGCAGGTGGAGGAAACTTCATACGAGGTATAACCGAAAACAAGGGAGTAGGAAGAGTAGGAGGTGCTCTATTCGGAGCAGGTTCGGCCATTACTCGAAACTTATGGGCTGGAAGAAATGCCAAAAGTTGGGCCGACACCGAGAAGAACAGAAAACAAATCAACGAAGGTATCACACGTCGCCGTATCAACAGACAGGCATACAACTTCGAACATGGTGGCTGGGCTGGTGGAGTAGCAGGTCACATGAGCGACGGCTTGGGTTCTATGAACAAGAGTTTCAAATCGGCAACTTCTATTGCTTTGGGCTATCAAAAGAAAAAGGAACAGGAAACCGTATTTGGAGACTTGAAGAAAAAAGCAAATGCCGGCATAATGGATATCATCAAGAACGATTCTACATATCAACTTCTGAGAGAAGAATATTTGCGTACAGGAAGTACAACAGCCAAAAACAATATGGAAGCCCGTGTTAAAGAATTGATGAAGAATAACACGAGTAAGTTGAAAGTCGGTTTTGGAGAAATAAACGGCTTCGTCGGTTCTCACCAAAATGTCGTGGGAATGTCCAAAACTCAATTGGATCCTAATAAATTCATCGATGCTTCTACCGGTAAATTTGATGCAACGAAAATGTTCAAGTTAGATAGCTCTGGAAATATCGAATTCGATAGCGAAGGTAATGTAAGCTTCAATACTGATATAAACGATGTCGTCAAAGGTGTCGATGTGAAAGAAACTTATGTCGACTTGACTGGAACAAGAGTTACTAAGACCGATAAAGTTCCTACTCATCGTGCCAACGATTTGGAATATCAAAATCAAAAAGCACGTGAAACCATCAATGAACGCGTTCGCGAAGAAGCAAGGAAATCGGCTCAAGATAAACAGGCAGAAAACAAGCCTAAAAATTAAGAAAAGAGGAATAAAGGATGAATGGCAATTATTTGATTCCGGCAAACTCGAAAAAGTCGGAAATGATACTGGGATTATTTACACCGGTCGATTTGATACTGTTCTCGAGTGGTGTGGGACTGACAGTCGTGTTGGTTCTCGCCCTCGCGGCCCGTACCAGTTCGGTCACGGCGATGATATTGATGTTGCTGCCCGCACTCATATCGGCATTTTTGGTCTTCCCTGTACCGAATTACCACAACGTGCTACAGCTCATAATCAATATATACTCGTTCTTCTTCGTAAGACAAAGAACGTACAAATGGAGAGGTTGGTGTTTTAAAGATGGCAGTGACAAATAAATCGACTGAAGATTGGCTTCCGATCAAAGCCATAAATAATGGAATGATTTTATTGGACAACGGTTATTTGGTGACCGGAGTCAAAATAGAACCGAAAAACATCTTCATCTTGGATCAGGATGTTCAAAACAGTGTCATCTTCTCGCTGCGCAACTTCTACAACACGATCGACTACGAATTCTGGCTCATCTCAGCCGGCCGTCCGGTCGACATAAACGTTTACTTGGCGAACTTACAAGTACAATACAACAATACGAATAACCAGCACATCAGAAAGCTTCTGATGCAAGACATATCCAAAGCCAACATGTTCATGAGCACACAGTTGAACGCAGTCGACACCGAATATTTCATACTGTTCAAAGAAAAAAAACCTGAAATCATTCAAAAAAGACTACAGACCCTGATAGGTGGGTTGGCAAATTGCACGTTGAACAGCAAACAAGTATCGAATGATGACTTGCGCATGCTATTAGATAACTTCTTCAACGGTGCTGAAAGTTCGAGATTTGGGGCGGTGACGAGCGCATGAGTTTAAAAAGTGAAATAGCCCCTAAGGGCATAGAATGGAAACCAACTTCTTTCCGTCTCGGGGACAAATATTGTACGATTTTGACGGTCATAAGTTATCCTAAGTTCATCGATCATGGCTATTTGGCCAACATCACGAACATTCCAGGAGTCAAAGTCGTCATCAAGCATTTGCCGATAGATTTTGCCTTGATGAGAAAGATGATAGATAAGGAGATAGCGGATTTAAAAGAGCGCTTCCAAAAGGAAAATGACCACACCTTACAAGAGAGAATTCGTCAGGACTACGAATCGCTCGAAGGCTTCATTCAACAGCTTGCCGCTTCCAGTGCCAAGATTTTCGACTTTCAAATGCACATTCTCTTGAGTGGAGACACCGAAGAAGAACTCGAAAATCGCAAACTCGAGATGAAAACATACATGACAGGAATGGATATGAGGGGGATACCTCTCATGTTCGAGCAGGAAAAAGTTCTAAAATCTATGATTCCGATTTTCCCTAAACAGGACATCGAAGACAGAATAGGAACTCCGATTCCATCGAACACCATCGCGGCTATGTATCCGTTCGTCTTCGATTCGATCAAAGATCCGGGACTCAGTACACTTCTCGGAGTGGATTTCTCGGGCGGAGTCGTACTTTTCAACCAGTTCCTCTATCAAATCAAAAAGGAACACAACCGCAATAACGCGAACATGCTCATATTGGGTGCTTCTGGTTCAGGTAAATCGACCGCAGCAAAACTTCTTTTGAGAAATCATTTCCGCAACGAATACAAGATAGTTGCCATCGACCCAGAAGGCGAGCTAGAAGAAATGTGTAAGAACTTTAATGGCGACTTCATCAACCTTGGAAAAGGTGGACAACTCGGAATGATCAATCCTTTGGAAGTGATCGTCGACGAAGACGAAGAGGACCTCGACAAAGGACTAAGCTATGCCGTTTTGACACGCACATTGTCTACACTCAAAGCTTTCATGACCTATCTGTACCCCGATATAGAAGACGACGTTCTAACATTGTTCTCGGACGTCGCCCAAGATACATACAAAAGATTTAATATCGATTTCAATACGGATTTTAGAAAATTCAAAAGTACAGATTATCCTACATTCGACGATATCTATGCTACGATCAGAGGTAAAATACTATCCATGCCGGAGCATACTCGCGAACGCGATGTCATGGAAAGACTCGAACTGAAGATACGACCTATCACCAAAGAACTTCGTTACTACTTTAACGGTCATACGACGATCGAACCGGAAAGCAACTTCGTCGTCTTCAATATAAGAGAACTGATGAATTCCGATTCTGCTATCAGAAATGCATTGTTCTTCAATATTTTGAAGTATTCATGGAGTCTATGCCTCGACAAAGATATAAACACCGTTTTGTACGTCGACGAAGCTCACGTCTTACTCGGAAGTCAGAATGAACTAGGTGCAGAATTCCTTGCTCAAATTCAAAGACGTAGCCGCAAATACAACACGGGAACGATCATCATAACCCAACAGCCGACAGATTTTGCGGCAGATAAGATCATCATGCACGGCAAGGCGATATTCGACAATGCCAGTTACTACTTGGCGATGGGACTCAAAAAACAAGCCGTCGAAGACTTATCAAAACTCGTCGATTTGAACGAAAATGAAATGGAATCGATAAAACGGTTCAGCCAAGGACAAGGTCTGTTCGTCTGCGGTTCTCGTCGAATGCAGATAAACGTCGTCCTCACACAAGAAGAACTCGATTCGTTCGGAACGGGTGGAGGATTATAAAAGGAGTGTGATTTAACGAAATGGGGCTTTTTGACAAACGCAAAAAAAACAAAAACGATGATCGGCCCGAAGAAAAAGATGGTGCAATTCTTGCTACCGCAATGTCTTTTTGGCAATCACTCCCTGTTCTCGTTAAATTGAAAATAATAGGAGTGGTTGCGGCCGTTGCCGTCGTCATCATCTTGATGGTCGGTGTACTCGGTGCCATACCATCTCTTTTTTTAGATTATTCCGACGATGCTCAAAATACCAAAGATATACCCGATGAGTATCGCGAATATTGGGCCGAATTATGTGAAGATGAAGATGCCGGATGTACGGAAGAACAGATCGCCGCGGCCAAGAAACTGAAAGAATCCCAAACGGCATTTTATACGAAGCTCGATTCCTTAGTCAAAAAAAACAACATCACGGCCGAACAAAAATACATCGTTTTGACGACAGTCTTCTATAATTATCAAATAGACGACTTCACGGCCGGTGCCTTCGACATCGACGACAATGACGATATAAACTATGACTCTTCCAACAATGGAGAAAACGTCTACCAAAGAGAGAAAGATACCCTCAAGGAATTGATAAAACAATTCAAAGTCAATACGGCCTTTTGTGAATATACGACCAAGAACGATGCCGGAGAAGATGTCAAAAAAACGGAAACTCTCCGAAGTCCTTCCGGCTCGACTTACTCGTTCAATTTTTTCGACAATGTCAAATTCACTTTTGGTATTCTGCCAGCTGCCGAAGGCTTTGCCGAAGCCAAGGAAGCATGCGAAGCTTTGACATCTGGACGCGTATATATGGAAGTATCTTCATCATCGGCTGCCTCGATAGACGGATACTATCGTTACCTAAAGGAGTCGGACTTCTTGGACGATAGACCGATGAATGCGCCGGCATATTTAGAACACGCAAAAAAATACGGTTTAAGCGAAGACATTTCTTCGTGGCCCGAGGAAGAGAAGATTTTGGTACGCGAAGCAATCATAAAAGATATCAAGTCGATCGTCGCAGCCCATACACCGACTCAAAACAAGAATATGACCTATTTGGCCGTCGGTCATGACACAGCTTACTGGTGGCCGATAGGTTCGTCCGAAGTCATCGAATCGAACGGCAAATATTATGCTACGGGCACACCATATCCCAACGTCGTAACTTCAGAAGGTGGAGGTCGTATCGATCCGATTTCGGGAAAACCGGCGACTCACAGTGGTATGGATATTGCTCCGATAGGAGCTGCACCTGGAGTCGTACCGGTCATTGCCGCCAAATCGGGTACGGTCGTCTTTCCGGATGCTTCGACTTCCGTCGGATACGGAAACGGCACGGGAATAGGTGGTTCGACTTACGGAAATTATATTCGCATTCAACATACCGATGGTAACTATACACTCTATGCCCATCTGCATGCGAACAGCATACTCGTCCGTACGGGTGATAGTGTCGAGCAAGGACAAGTCATTGCCTACGTCGGAAACTCCGGTCGGTCGACTGGAACCCACTTGCACTTCGAAGTCCGCGAAGGGCAAGACAGTTACTACAGTGTCACCGACCCTCGCAAATACATATCCGAAGAAAACCCTCGTCCACAATCATCCGTATCCCAAGACTTCGTAGCTTGGTTCGATGCCAACTTCGAAGGCTCGACTGGAACGGATTCCACCGGAACAAAATACTTGGTCAAAGACGTCGGCGATGGAGTTAGAACTGTCGGTCCGGGTGTCACTTTGGATGCTCAAAGAAATAAATTCCTAGAACGTGGAATAAATGTCGACGAATATCCGAACGGCACTTATATAGATATCGAGATTGTCGATTCTATCAAAAGTCAAATTCTCGAAGAAGCTGCCAGCTCGATCGAAACTACCATTTCCAATGCAGGATTGACCCTCGAAAAAGAAAAGATCGAAGCGCTCGTCGTATTCAAATACAACGTCGGAAATATAAGCGGCTTTACCGAAGCTTACAAAAAATACGGCGACACTCAGGCTCTTTACGATAATTACTTCGGTCAATACGTTCACGTCAAAGGCGAAGTTTGGCCGGGACTTGTAAAACGCAGACAAAAAGAGTGGGAGTTATTCCACAATCATGTCTATGTCTAGTAAAAAGGAGGTCTTCCGATGGAAGAAGAAAAAGCTCGCAAGAGAAAAAACATCATCACGATTTTGACCATAACAACCGTCGCACTATACGTTGCCATCTTCTTCATGCTCGAAGAAAGAGAAGCAAAGTCCGCCAAAGAACAGGCCGCGATCGTCACAAACTATAGTGAATTTTATACGGTGAGTGCCTGTGCCAACAAATACATAAGTTTGCTCGGTTCTCGCGATGCCGATTCGCTTTTAAAAGTTTTATCGGAAAGTTACAAGAGGAAAAACTTCATTACATCATCGAACGTATCCGACAATTTGCCGATTGTCGCAGGTGGTACGACCTTTTTGGCCGATCGCATGTATTATGAAAAACAATCCGACGACATCTTCAAATACTACATATCCGGTTTCTTGGAAACAGGCGGTCTCGACATGAACGAACAAAACCGCATACGTTCATATCTCATCGTCTATTTGGACAAAAAGAATAATGTATTTTCCATCGAGCCTTACGATGGCCGAGAATATACCGAGGGGGTCTTCGAATGAACAAAAAATATAATGTGATTACCGGCATCATCATCGCACTTCTCATTATAGGCTCTATTGCCGGCATCATCATCTTCTTCATGTTCGACACCCAGCCCAAAGATTTCGAATATTTGAAAAATTACGACATAAACGAGTACATGCCAGTCTACATCTCGGAAGAGAAGATGGCTACCATGTACTATAACGAATTTCAGTATTACCTAAACCACGACCTGAAGGGTGCATACGAACTTCTGAACCCCGATTATAAAAAGAAACGTTTCCCATCGCTCATGACCTTCCAAGCTTATATACTTCCTTTTTATAATGCCGCTTTGGACTCTTACAGCATCGTCGCCAAAAACGATAAAAAAATCTTTTATTTGAAGATGAGCGACGGCAATGAAGTCATATTTGCCACTTCCGGTGTCATGAAATACGAGATCTATTTCGACGATACGACGATTTCTATAGAATAACATAGCATTTTCGAAAAAAATAGTATATAATAGGACAAAGAAAAGGGAATGATTAGATGAAATTGAAAGTTAGAGTTAAGCAAAAAGATTTTATCATGTTTATAGGCATATGTATAGCCCTGTTTATCGGATGTGCTATTCTAGCCATAAACTTTATATCCTTTGGAACTGACGGTTCATTGGTCGGTTTCAATTTATTCGCCCATTTTGACGGACAAGCATTGGGCCTTACATTGCTTCTATTCGTCGTCTCACTCGTCGTCATATTCATGAGCGTCTCATCGACCATATTCGACTTCGAAAAAGGTGGTATAGGTCTCATTTTGGGAGAAAAAGAAGAGAAGGGCTACAACCGTTGGACGACAGAAAAGGAGATGAAAGGAGCCTTCGGTATCAAAAAAGTACAAGTCAATTTGCCGACTTCTGATGCCGGAGGAATCGTCATGATAAACGACGGCAAGAACATGTGGGTCGACGACGGAGAATACCATACTCTCATTATCGGTCAATCGGGCTCAGGCAAGACGACCGCACTCGTCGATCCCCAAGTATACAGTCTTTGTAAGCATGGCGAATCGATGGTCATCACCGACCCTAAAGGTGAAATCTACAAAAGACATGCCAACCGTCTGAAAGACAAAGGTTACAAACTGGTCGTCATCAACTTCCGCGATCCCCGTGAGGGAAATGCTTGGAATCCGCTCACGATTCCCTATAGAATGTACAAACAAGGTAAGACAGACAAAGCCAAGGAGTTACTAGAAGATATTTCTCAAAACATCTTGATAGACCCTAAGAACACGAACGATCCCTTTTGGGAAAGAAGTGCTGCCGACTATTTTTCTGGTCTTGCACTCGGTCTATTCGAAGATGCGAAAGAAAACGAAGTAAACATCACTTCGATAAGCAACATGGCCACCGCCGGTGAAGAAAAAAACGGTCTCAATACATTTGCTAAAGACTATTTTACTTTGAAAGGCGAATCGACCGCACCTTATGAATATGCCAAAGCGACAATTGCCGCTCCGAACGACACAAAATCGAGTATTCTTTCCGTCTTTCAAAGTAAAATTAGAACATTCTCGACACGTGAAGAACTTTCGGAAATGCTTTCTTATAGTGACTTCAACATGGAAGACATCGGAAAAGAAAAAACCGCAGTTTTCTTGATAGTCCACGACGAAAAGACGACTTATCATTCGCTTGCGACCATTTTCATCAAACAATTGTACGAAGTTCTCATCGACGTCGCTCACAAAAATCCCGACGGAGCTCTCAAATATAGAACTAATTTCATTCTCGATG
This sequence comes from uncultured Muribaculaceae bacterium, assembly GCA_964553435.1. GTDB lineage: Bacteria > Bacillota_I > Bacilli_A > RF39 > UBA660 > RUG11867. Next base: position 20,340 of record CAZKKM010000003.1, read on the forward strand.
AGTTTGCAAACATGCCTCAGCTTAGAGATGTCACCTCGATGGTCACAGCCGCTCGTTCTCGTCGCATAAGATTTACCTTTATCATCCAGAACTTTGCTCAATTGGACGAAGTTTATGGAGACAAAAATGCCGAAACGATAAGAAGTAACTGCGGCAACACGGTCTATCTTTTGACGAACGAACTATCCGCTTTGGAAGAGATAAGCAAACTATGCGGAGAAGTAAAATCTAAAAAAGACGATAAGACTGTCTCTACACCGCTCGTCACTGTGACCGATTTGCAGAAGATGAAACGCAACGAAATAATCGTCATCCGCATGCGCATGAGACCGTTCAGAACCGTGCTCAAAGGATCGTATGATATAGATTGGGGAGACAATTATCCTGAAGCAAGTATTCCGGAACGCGATACCTATCCTGTCAAGGTTTTCGACATGAAGGGATACGTCAAGGAAGAAAAACGCAAGAAGACGATGGACGCGATAAACAAAGCTCAAGAAGCCACTTCGAATTCACCATTGGGTACACTAGGCAATCCAACCGCTCCAGCAGGAGTTGGAAATCATCTAGCCCGTGGATTCGATGACATTCCACCTAGACCATTGAATGCGGCAAGCCCCATGACGAAAGATCCATTCGACTTGGACAAGCCGGTCGATATCGACGAACTCGTCAAAAACATCGATGCACAAATAGCCGAACTCGAACGCGAACAAAGAGAAGAGGAGCAAAAACGACGCGAAATGGAAAAGAAGACGTCTGTCGCTCCGACGATCGAAAATACTTTTCTCAAACCTGTTCGAGAAACGAAGACCACGGATGCTATTCCGCCTCGTCCGATGCGCACGATTCCAAAACCTACTATCGAATCGATTTCTAAACCTGCGCCTCCCCAGAATGAGCCATCGATGAAAAATGACAGTCAGATAAACGTCGACAACTCGAGTGTCGTCCTCAGCAACGGAGTAGTCACCGACGATCAATTCTTCGACGACTTTTTCGGCGACGACGATTAAAATTTGATCCACACTATGTGGATTTTTATTTATCGATTTGAAAGTGAAAAGACGCATATATCGATAATTGCACAAAATGCATTTGTATTTTATTTAAAATTATGGTATAATGAAGTCATTAAGCGGAAAGGAAGTGGGGATTGACAACCCACTTTTATTGATGATTGGAGGAATTATGAACGAAAAACTTGATAAAATTAGAAATGCCATCACAAAACCGATGGAAAAGATGAACATAATCGTAGACGAAATAACATATGTGACAGAAAACGGCTACAACTTTTTGAAGATTACTTTAGATAAAGTGAATGGACTCGATATGGATACGATAGTCGAAGCCACGAACGTCATCAACCCCATCGTCGACGAACTAGATTTGATAGAAAAAGAATACATACTGGATATATCCAGCAAAGAAAGAGGTAATTGATATGGAAAAGAAAACAAAAGAAACAGAAGAACAAAAGGCCAAGAAAAAAGCAGCACGCGACTTTATCAGAAATGTTCACTTGGTCGCCGAAGAAAAAGGTATCGATGAACAGATAATATTCGATGCTATGGAACAAGCTCTCATCACAGCTTATAAGAGAAACTACAATGCCAAGACGAATGTCAAACCTAAAATAGATAGAAAAACCGGAGAAATCGGCATATTTACGTATTATGTCGTCGTCGAAGATTACGAAGATCCGGAAGTCACTATCGACGAAGAAGGAAACGAGATTGTCAAAGAACCTGAGGTTCCTGTCGATGCTCAGATTCTCTTAGAAGATGCCCGCAAAAAAGTGCCAGATATATGTGTCGGAGAAACTATCGAAGAAGAAGTCACTCCAGATGACTTCGGTCGCGTCGCAGTTCAAACAGCTAAACAAGTTCTCATTCAAAAGATTAGAACTGCCGAAAGAGAAAGCATCATGGCCGACTTCGATGGCAAAGAGGGCGAAATGATGATGGGAATGCTCGCCATGACAGATGAAAAAAATTATTATATCGATCTTGGTCGTGCTCGTGGAATACTTCCAAAAACCGAAATGATTCCTAACGAAACGTTCGAAATGGGAACTAACATTCGTGTTTACCTTCAAAAAGTCGAAGCGACACCGAAAGGCCCTCTTATCCTTTGTTCACGTAGACATTACAATTTCGTACGGAGATTATTTGAAAGCGAAATTCCAGAACTTATCGATGGAACGGTCCTTCTCTACGGAGTTGCACGCGAAGCCGGCATCAGAAGCAAAGTTGCCGTCTACTCCACAGACGAACGTGTAGATCCGATTGGAGCATGCATCGGTGAACACGGAGTCCGCCTTGCAGGCATCCTAAAAGAACTTAATGGTGAGAAAATCGATCTCGTACTCTATTCCGAAGATCCTGCCGAATTTATTGCCAATGCTTTGAGTCCTGCGAAAAACGTCTATGTTTCCATAAATACCGAATCAGAAAAGAACGAGGCATTCGTCACTGTTTCCGACGACGATTTGTCTCTCGCTATCGGTAAAAAAGGATCCAACATCAAATTGGCTAGCAAGCTCACCAAATACCATCTGACGATCAAATCGATGAGTCAAGTCAATGAAGAAGGAAACAGATGATGAAAGAACGAAAAGTTCCCATGCGCTCCTGCGTAGTGACCAAAGAAAAGCTTCCTAAAAAAGAACTGCTTCGCATTGTCAAATTCGAAAGCCGCGTATCGGTCGATCCGAGTGGAAAACAAAACGGCAAAGGTTGCTATATCAAAAAGGATAGAGAAGTATTGGAAACAGCCAAAAAAACCAAAATTTTGAATAGGGTATTGGAAACGGAAATACCGAATGAAATATACGAAGAAATAGAAAAAATTATAGATTAGAAAGGTAAGGTGACCATTTATGTTTAGTGTAAAAGACTATGCTGAAGAAATGGGAATAACTGTCCAAGAAGTGCTGAAAAAATGTGCATTCTTGGGATTGAATGCCAAAGAAGCTACAGACATCTTAGAAGAAGACGATGTCATCATGCTCGACAACGCAATCGACATTTTAGATGCCGTCGAAGACGAAGAAGTGAACTACAATTCGGATGAAGAAGAAGAAAATCTTGTCATCGAAACTGAGAAAAAAGATACGCGAAGAGGAACACATGAAAAATCGCGCAAAGGTTTCTCAGCTGACGCAAAAAACAACTATGCAAAAAAGCGCAAGGAGATGTACAAACACAAAAGTAAACTGCAATCTCTCGTAAACTCCGATGAAAATATCGTATTATATAAAGACAATATGACGATCGGTGATTTGGCGAGTGTTTTGGGAGTAGGTGCCAACGACATCATCGTCAAGCTGATGTCCATGGGACTGATGCTCTCTATAAACCAATCCATCGACTTCGAAAATGCCGAAATAGTCGCCTTAGAATATGGCAAAACACTCAAAAAAGAAAGTACACAAGATGTTTCCAATTTCGAAGAACTCGAAATAGTAGACAACGAATCTGACTTGCTAGCTCGTCCTCCAGTCGTCACCATCATGGGTCACGTCGATCACGGCAAGACGACTTTGCTCGATTACATTCGAAATTCACATGTCGTCGATGCCGAGTTCGGTGGAATAACTCAACACATAGGAGCATATCAGATCACGTACGACGACAAGAAAATCACGTTCATAGATACACCTGGTCATGCTGCTTTTACTGAGATGCGTGCCCGCGGAGCATCGATTACCGACATCGTCATCATAATCGTCGCTGCCGACGACGGAGTCATGCCTCAAACAGAAGAGGCGATCGATCATGCCTTGAGTGCAAACGTTCCGATAATCGTTGCTGTCAATAAGATAGACAAACCTGATGCCAATGTCGAGCGAATCTATACCGAGATGGCCGCGCACAATATCACTCCCGAATCTTGGGGTGGAAACATTCCGTTCGTCAATATAAGTGCGAAAACCGGAGAAAACGTCGAAGAAATCTTGAAGACGATTTTGGCTATTTCTGAGATAAACGAATACAAGGCCAATCCTAATCGCTATGCGAGCGGTACGGTCATAGAATCGCGCATCGACAAAGCGAGCGGTGGAGTATCGAGCCTCTTGATACAAAACGGAACACTTCGCCTTGGAGATCCGGTCGTCGTCGGAACAGCTTTTGGCAAAGTTCGTACCATCAAAAACGATCTCGGTCAATCTATAGTCGAAGCTGGACCATCGACTCCTGTCGAAATTACCGGACTGAACGGTAATCCTAGTGCAGGTGACAAGTTCATGGCCTTCGAATCCGAGCGACAAGCCAAAGAAGTCGCAGCCAAACGAATGACTAACCAAAAAGCCTCAAAATACAAGACAGATGTCGTATCATTCGATGACCTTTTCAGTCAAATCCAATCCGGAATCAAAGAAGTAAATGTCATTCTCAAAGCAGATGTTCGCGGAAGTGAAGAAGCCGTCAAAAACGCACTCGTCAAGATAGATGTCGAAGGCATCAAAGTCAAAGTCATAAGAAGCGGCATAGGTGCCATTACCGAATCGGATATCGTTCTTGCAAATGCTTCCAATGCCGTCGTCATAGGTTTCAATGTCGTCGCTTCCAATTCGACGAAAGAAGCCGCCAAAGAATACAACGTCGAAATAAGACAATATACCATCATATATAAACTCGTCGAAGAAATGGAAGCCGCTATGAAAGGCATGCTCGATCCTGAATACGAAGAAAAGGTTACAGGTACAGCTGAAGTTAGACAACTATTTAAATTTTCGAAAGTCGGCACCATTGCCGGTGTAAAAGTTCTCAAGGACACGATGAAAAACGGTTCAAAAGTTCGTCTCATTCGCGACGGTGCTATCATCTATGACGGAACTATTTCGAGCATTCAAAGAGAAAAAGATCCTGTCAAAGAAGTTAAAGAAGGATACGAATGTGGAATAACTATCGAAAACTTCAATGATATTAAGGTCGGTGACATAATGGAAACTTATGCTCTCATCGAGGTTCACAGATGAGTTTGAAAACTAAGCGCATCGCTTCCGATATGATGCGAACCATAAGCATCATTTTGAATGAAGAAGCCGATAATGAAATACTCAAGAAAGTGAGCATCACCGACTTGACTGTCGATTCCGATCTCACCTTCGCTAAAGTCTACTTCATGACGAGACTAGACGACAAAGAAATGGTCGAACGCGAACTCAATGAAGCGGCCGGATTCTTGAGAAAAGAACTTGCTCGTTCTTTGAATCTCCGAAGCACACCTGAACTGAGATTCGTTTACGACAAATCATTAGACTACAAAGAAAGAATAGAAAGCATACTCGAAAAGATAGACAAAGGAGAATGAAATGGCAGTAATAAAGAGTATCGCCGATTTGAGCGAAGAAGAAGCGAAGGGGTTTGAAGAATTTTGTGTTTCCTATTTCCGCAAAGAATATATAAAAAGCAACGTCGCATATCCTCATCTATCGATGATCGATACTTATCTCGGTGCCAAAAAACGCACACTCTTGATGATGAAAGATATCGTAACCGGTGTGACGACAGGATTTGTAGCATACGATTTTGACTTCACTACCAAAAAAGACGGAATAGATCTAATACCAGTCGGTCTCATCGTTGGATACGACACACCTGCTGGAATGAACAACCTCATGCATTTCTTCGTAAAAGACGAACTGAATAGTTATCCACGTTTGACTGTCATGAAAGACTTGCTCTCGTCGTATGTCGAAGTTGCCAAGACCAACGGTTCTCGTCAAATACAGGCAGCAAGTGACATTTACGATCCTCGCTTGACTCGAGACTTAAAAGATTTCGACTTTGCTAAAGTAGGAAATAATGGCACAGAAGAGATATACAAAAGAGCTATTTAAAATAGAAGACAGCGAAGAAAGATACATCGAAAGGAGAATTCTATAAAATGATTAAAATCAAAAAAGCAACCGAATTGACAAATAGACAATGGTATTTATTTTTCAAATTTGTCGCAAATTATTATAAAAAAAATGTCATAGAAAGTAATAAAAATGCCGTTGTCAATAAAATGAAGATGAGACTATTGTATCAGGGATATGCCGAACATGTTCTTGCGAGAATTAAAAATGGGAATCTCGAAGCTTTCGTTCAATTATCCTACGATCCTGTGGAAAACGGCGACGTTCCCACCGGATTTATCACAGCCTATATAGAAGAAGAAAACGAGCTCTTGCGAATCACCAATCTGTTCATTACAGATACTCATCCCTTTAAAGCACTTGGCATCAAAGCTTTATTCGAACCTATGGCCGCATATGCAAAAGAACATGGCATCACGAGAGTATTCACGACGAGCGATTTATTGATGCCCGAATTGAACGACTCTTTGGAAATTTTGGGATTCGATCAAGGAACTTTACATGGTACAGAAATACCTTACGGACTAGGATTCGAACCTGAAGAACTTGCAGGCATCGAGGTAGTAGATGGCAAAAGAATCACCTTTAAGCGGAATTTTAGTAGTCGATAAGCCATCCGGAATGACCTCGCGAGCTGTCGTCGATCGCGTCTCTCGTGTTCTCGGAACTAAAAAAATAGGTCACACTGGCACCTTGGACCCTATGGCAACCGGTGTTCTCGTTTTGACCATCGGCAAATGTACGCGTCTTTCCGAATTTTTGACTGCCAAATCGAAAGAGTACATGGCCTCTTTTGTACTCGGTAAACAGACGGATACTTTGGACATCACTGGTACAGTTATTGCATCAAGTGACAAGTATGTGTCGATTGACAAAATAAAAGCACGCATCGCTTCTTTTAAAGGGACTTATTTACAGGAAGTCCCAGCTTATTCGGCTATCAAGGTAGAGGGACGTCGACTTTACGATTATGCTAGAAACGGCGAAAAAGTCGAACTTCCCAAAAGAGAAGTGACGATAAGTTCGTTGGAAATTCTTTCGATTGAAGATGGTGAAATCACCATTCGTACTCGCGTTTCCAAAGGTACTTATATTCGAAGTCTAATAAGAGATATCGGTCGAGCACTTGGAACATATGCTACGATGACTTCCCTTCGAAGAACAGAACAGGGAAGTATTGGACTAGATAAGGCAAAAACTCTCGAAGAGATCGAAGCTGGAAATTATTCGATCATCACTCCACGAGAATTACTCGCCGACATCGAAAACATCGACCTCGACGATGAAACATATAAAAAGGTTTCGAACGGTGTCAAAATGACACTCGTATCGCAAAACGAATACATCACCTTTACATACCATGACGAACTTGTCGCTCTTTATAGGAAAGATAAAGAAGAAATATACAAAATGTATGTCGCATTCTTTTGATGATGTTTTGCACATCATCTTTTTTTATCTTCAAGAAAGGTACACAAAAAGTGAGTACAAGGGTCTTTTACAAACATTCGTGAGGCCAAAGGTTTGTTTCACACGATTATACCCATAACTTGCAGCACGAATATTCCTTTTTACAAAAATCTGATAGTTGTCAAATTAGGAAAACACTATTCCATTTAGACGAGAAGTCTGGGTACGGGGTCAAAAGTGCGAAAACTCTTACTGTGAGGTAAGAGAGAGATGACAAATTTTACTTATAAAATTTGTACTTATGTTCTTATCGATTTCTTCTCACTAGTACGAAAGGCTTTTAATTATCTTGGACTCATGATATAATTGTTTTAGAAAAGAAGAATGGTGAGTTATAAATGCAAGATAAAACCAAAGTTATTACGACTCTTGTAGTTTCTGGAGTCCTGGCATTACTCATGATTGTATTGCCGCCACTTTCAGAAAAATATGATGAATTTAAGGAGAAGAGAAGATTCAATATCATTTCATCTACTTCGAATAAGTTTTTCGACGAAGAACTGAAGGCTTTTGCACATGACAATAAAATAGAAGTGTCCATCGACTACTACGGGGACATTGAGATCGTCGACATTCTCAATTCGATGAGCAAAAATTCAGAAGAGAAACAATACGATGCCGTCTGGATTTCCAATTCCATCTGGCTTTATATGCTCGACAATTCCTACCTCGTGACCGACAGCAAATCGATTGCAATAAATCCTGTCGTCATGGCAGTGACAAAAAGTAAAGCCCACGAACTCGGATTCAGCGATAGCGAAGTGACTAATCAAAACATCTTGCAAGTAATCAAAGACAAAAAACTCGATTACGTCATGCCGAGTGTCACCAAGACGAACACTGGTGCTTCGGCCTATCTGGGATTTTTGAACAGTCTTGCCGGTAGTCCGGAGGTTCTCACGATAGATATGCTTTCTAATCCGACACTCGTTTCCGACATGAAATCTTTCTTCAGTGGAGTAAAACGTGTGAGCGGAGATGAACTTTATTTGGAAGATATGTTCTTAAATGGTTCGTACGATGCGATCATCAATTACGAATCATCTCTCATCGAAATGAACAAAAAGTTGATTGCTCAAAACAAGGAGCCATTGTATCTTGTCTATCCCAAAGATGGAGTCTCGATCAACGATATGCCTTTCGGATATGTGAGTCGCAACCAAGATAAAAAGGAGACATTCGAAAAATTTCTCTCTTTTCTGCGAAGCGAAGAGACGAGTGCCGCCCTCGAAAAATATGGATTGCGCACTTGGTACGGTGGAACAAATTCATCCTCGGATACGTCATCTTTTAAAAGAGAGTGGGGAATCGATACGAACGATTATCTCATTCCTCTAAAATATCCCGGAAAAAAAGTCATAACCGAAGCTCTCGACATATACGTCGAACAGCTGCGCAAACCGAGTCATACAGTCTTCTGTTTGGATATCTCTGGAAGCATGATTGGATACGGTATGAGTGAACTCCAAGATGCTATGAGATACATTCTCGACCGCACCCAGGCAGGCAAAGATCGTCTCCAGTTCTCGGCTAATGATCGAATATCGATAATCACTTTTAATGGTCAAATACAAACGACTTCCGCCATCTTCACAGGTGACAATACACGGCCACTCATCGATTTCATCGACAACCTTCGTGCAGGAGGGAACACGAACATTTACGATCCCGCACAAAAAGCTCTCAAGATACTGGCCGAAACACCAGACGAATACACGAAAACGGTCATTCTGATGACCGACGGAGAATCGAATGAAGGGTCGTACTACAATCTTTCTCGTTATTACGACAACAACTCCATCGATATCCCGATTTACAGCATCATGTTCGGCTCTTCGAGTATGCGACAACTGAGTGATATTGCTGAACTATCGAATGCGAAAGTTTTCGATGGCAAAGAGGGCCTCAAGGAGGCATTCAAAGAAGTGAGGAGTTATAACTGATGGGACAAATACAAAAAAGATACTTATATTCTGCTCTTTTGAGTGCTGCCTTTTTCATAATCGTATATGGCTTTGCTGACTTTAATATCGTCTTGTCCGTTCTGTTGACGATCGTCATCTATTTGGGAGGTATCTTCCTCTTCAAAGAGAAAGACTTGAGAACACTGACTCCGAAATACGTCGACGATTATTATTTTATGGCATCCAAATGTGCAGCACGTGCGAGCCAAACGGCAGATGAAGAGATAAAAGCATATGTCGACAAAATAACGACCTACACGGACGAAATACTCTTGAGCCTCACGCAAAGGCCGAAGAAAGTGGAACAGGTTTTTGATTTCTTCGATTACTATCTAGATATCACCAATAAGATACTGATGAGATATAATCTGTTGAAAAATCACGAAAATCACGATGAAAAAGAGCACGTCTTTCTGGATAATACAAAAAATTATCTCGAAAAGATAACCGACATGTTCTCTCGTCAACTGTCAAACATGAAAGAAGCGCGCATGCTAGATATCGAATCCGAAATACGCATGTTCGAACATACGATAGGTCTCAAGAAGACCGATATAGAAGTGGGTGAAAATGATGAACTTAAATAAACCGCAAGAAGGAAAAATTGAAAAAATCGTAGGAATAGCGATTGTTCTCATCGTCATAATCGCCGTCGTTATCATCAAAAACAGCTTTAACGGAGGAAATGCTGCAGTCGAAACTGTTCGTGTCGCGACCGGTGGAGGAAAAGAAGCTTTCATGGCCGACGAAGAAGTGAATAAGATAATGAAGAAAAAGTACGGTATCGAAATATCCGGCGATTCGTGGAGTAATGGCAAACTAGTCTCCGTTCCCGTCGTCGACAAAGAAAACAAAAAATACGATGCCATCTTCTTCTCAGATGAGCGCTTCTACGATTACTACAAACTCGAAGCCGTAGGAACAGAAGCGAAACGCGATCGCGTCGTCGATGGCAGTCTCACTTTGAACACTCCGATAGTCATCTACAGTTGGGACCTCATTGTCGAAGCTCTCATAAGGGAAAATATAGTTACCGAGCGACAAGGTATCTACTACATAACCGACATGAATAAACTTCTAAATTACATACTAGAAGGCAAAACATGGAAAGACATCGGACTCGACAATATTTATGGAAAAATAAACATCGATTCGACTGATCCGGTCACATCGAGTCCGGGAGCTACATACTACGGATTGTTACTTTCGATCATGACCGGTGGGGAAATGGATACGGCCAGTGTGAATGCCGCCCTGCCTAAACTCAAAGAGTTCTACCTCAAGAGCGGTTACATGAACAACACTCCCGCCGACCTCTTCGAAATGTATCTGAAAACCGGAATGGGCGCCAAACCGATGATCGTCGACTATGAGAAGAGCATCATCGAATTCGCCGAGTCAAATCCAAACGGTTGGAACCAAGTCAAAGATAAAATCAGAATTCTTTATCCGACACCTACCATTTGGAATTCACACTGTATTGCCACCTTCAACGACAATGGAAATCGTTTTCTCAAAGCTTTTGAAGATGCCGAGATTCAACAAATTGCTTGGTCAAAATACGGTTTCCGTGTCGGAGTAAGTGGAGGGAACTACGACGTAAGTGACGTCGATATTAAAGGTATTCCACAATCGATAGACAGTGTAACAGGCGGATTAAAAATGAACGTATATAATCGCATAATCGATTATTTAAAATAGAAAGTAGGGAAAATTATGGGATTTATTAAATCGATAACACAATCAGTAAAAGGACAATATGGCGACCAATTCAGAGAGGTCATTAGAAGTGACATACATGAACAGAACATTCTCATTAAAAAAGTCACAACACCAAGTGGAGTAATAACCGACCAATCGAGGCTTTTCGTCGAACCTGGAGAATGTGCCATATTCGTCGATAATGGAGCGATCAAAGATGTCATCACCGAATCGGGGATGTACTTCATGGACACGTCGGCGCCTGGACTATTTCAGACTAACATATTTAAAGGAATAGGAAGCACATTCTTGGAAACGATGAAGAGAATCGCCTACGAAGGTCAAACAATAACCGAACAAGCCGTTTTCTTCGTTTCGATGACAGAAAAAATAGGACTGAGATTTGCTATCGAAAAGCCGATACTCTATAAAGATCCGGAATGGGGACCTATCGAGATTTCGGCCGGTGGAGAATTCGCCTTTAAAATTGACAATCCGATAAATTTACTTTCGAATGTGACCGGAAGTGCTCGCGATTTCTATGTGGAAGATTTGACACCGACCATCGCTCCATATGTGACATCTGGCATCATGACCGAAATCTCTCAAAGTGGTCTGAGTTTCGATGCCATCTCCTCTAAACAAGACGAACTCGGTACTCATGTCATCGAAGATACCAAAGAAAAACTGGAAACTTTGGGAATCGAAATAACCAAATTGGTGGTGAGCTATATCGATGTACCTGATGCGATCAAAGACTCCATGCGCGAACGAACAGGAATCAAGATGAAGGCCACGAGTGTCGACGACAAAGAAGCCGACATTTACACCAAGCTCAACAAAGCCGAAGCCATCAAAGATCTTGCCAATAATCCGACGAATGCCGGTTCTACGATTATGGGTATGAACATCGGCAATACGTTCGCAGGCATGTTAAAAGACGACGAAAACAAATGAAACGACAAACTAAAAAAAATGCTCGAAAAATCCATAAAACTCACCTTTGTGAGATCTATGGATTTTTCTTTACCACTTTGATAAAATGAAATATATGAGGAGGAACACTATATGAAATTGATGCATATGGCCGACCTACACATCGGAAAAGTGCTGTCGGAACAATCCCTTTTAGAAGATCAAAAATATATGTTGAACGAGATAATCGAGATTGCTCTCGAAGAGAAAGTCGATGCCATACTTATCTGTGGTGACATCTACGACAAAGGTATTCCCTCGACAGAAGCTGTCGACTTACTTGACGAATTCCTAAACCGAGTGATAAAAAAACATCATATAAAAGCTTTCATCATTTCAGGTAATCACGATTCTAAATCGCGCCTCAATTTTGGCAGCAAGATTTTCGAAGACGAAGGCTTGTACATCGAGACGAATTATAGAGGGACTCTACGAAAAATTGAGCTCGAAGATACGGATATTTACATGCTTCCGTTCATCAAACCTATCGAAGTGAGAAAATACTTTGAAGATGAAGAAATAAAGACGTACGAGGAAGCTATAAAATGTATTTTACAAAGAGTAAAATTGAACAAAGATAAAAAGAATATTTTGATGGCCCATCAATTCGTCACCTATAAAGACCGATTGCCAGAACGATGCGATTCGGAGACTGTAAACGTTGGAACCATCGACAATGTCGATGCCAAACTTTTCTTCGATTTCGATTATGTCGCGCTCGGCCATATTCACGGTCCTCAAAGAATCGGCAAAGACACGATCAGATATTCGGGAACGATGCTGAAGTATTCTTTCTCCGAAGTTCACCATAATAAGTCTTTGATCATCATCGATACTTCGTCCGAAGAACTCGAAATGAAATCTATACCTTTAAAACCGCTTCGCGATATGAGAGAAATAAGAGGACCTATTACCGAACTTTTAAATCCGACTAATTATGTAGGAACAGCCTTGGAAGACTACATCTTTGCGACTATAACAGACGAAGAACCGGGTTATTCACCTTTGACTCGTCTTAGATCTGTCTATCCCAACATTCTCAAATTGGAAATACGCAATAGCAAAACATCCGCGACGATGAGTGAAATATGCAAGATAGAGAAGATTAAAGAAAAGAGTCCTTCAAAACTGTTCGAAGAATTCTATGAGTATCAAAATGCCGTGCCCCCTTCTGAAAAAGTTGCAAAGATAATCGAAGGGCTTTTCGAAGAACTCGATTCTGATACTCTTTGTCGAGAAAAGACATCTAAAGAGAAAAAGCATCAATAAAGCAGGATCATTTTTGATATAAAGGATGTGATACAATGAAACCTATAAAACTCTCGCTTTCGGCATTTGGCCCCTATAAAGACCTCGTAGAAGTAGATTTTTCTCGTTTTGGTCCTTCGGGTATCTTTCTCATCACTGGCGACACCGGTGCTGGCAAGACGACTATCTTCGATGGAATATCTTTTGCTCTTTTCGGAGAATCCAGTGGAAGTAACCGCGGCAATGGTTCTTTTCGCAGTAAATTCGCCGATGCTTCGACACCGACCTTCGTCACCTTCGAATTCACATCGTCGGGAAAAATCTATAAAGTAACTCGCAATCCATCTTATTTGATACCGAAGAAGAGAGGCGAGGGCATGACCAGCCATCCAGCGGATGCAACTTTGGAATGTGAAGGAACCGTCATTGAGACAAAATTGACGAACGTCAATGAAAAGATAACGGCTCTTTTGGGTATCGACAGCAAACAGTTCAAACAAATCGCCATGTTAGCTCAGGGAGAATTTTTGAATGTTCTCTTCGCCGAATCATCAGAAAGAGAAAAGATCTTTCGTAAGATATTTTCTACCGAAAAGCTCGATATCTTCACTCTCCGGTTGGGAGAACTCCAAAAAAAGAAAAAAGAAAATTTGCAAAATCTCAAAACAGAATTTTTGACTAATCTCAGTAATGTCGATGGTTCACTAGCCGATGCGGCACAATATGAACTAGATGAAGATTTTATTGCCTCGGTCTTAAAAGAATTGAAAAAGTCGTTAGCTGAAAAATCTGATGCCAGAAAAGCTTTATCAAAAAAAGTCGCAGAATGCGAATCCGATGTAAAAAATTTGGAAAATCTGATTGCAAAAACCGAAGAAAACAACGAAAAACTTGTGCATCTCAACTCGCTTCGAGAAAAAGAAAAATTACTAAAAAAACGCAAAGTCGAAATCGACAGTTCACGCGAGCTGATTGCCAAACTAGATACTGCAGCTAAAGAACTATCGCCAATAGAAGATGCCCTAAAAGATACCGATGAAACGAGAAATGCCCTCGTCAAAAAAATCGAAGATTTGCATACTACTTTGAATGCAAATCAAATCATTTTAGCATCTATCGAAGAAAAAGAAAAGCTCATAAGAGATCTCGACAACATTCATAGAGAATACAAAGATTTTATGGTTCGTGAGACAAAAATGCACGAAGAGCATGATAAACTCCAAAGGTTAGATGCTATCACACAAAAACTTGCCGCTTTTGAAGATGAATATCACATTCGAAAAAATGAATATTCTGTTCTTTCCAAAAAATACATCGAAGAAAACGAGTGTTACTTCCAAAATCAAGCTGGACTTCTCGCCAAGAATCTCAAAGAAAACAATCCTTGTCCTGTATGTGGCAGTACCATTCATCCACATGTGGCCACGTTGCCCAAAGAAGTTTTATCCAAAGAAGAACTCGATCGCCTTCAAAGCCGCGTCGAAACATCTCGCTTC
>CAZKKM010000003.1:35075-36413 GCA_964553435.1 uncultured Muribaculaceae bacterium
TCCGTCAAAGAAAAGATAGTCTCTACCAAAACCCAATTGGATGCTCTTTTGGCACAATTCGAATGTGATAAAGAAGAACTCGACCAAAGAAAAGAGCAAAATGCTGAAGAATTGTCCATCGTCACATCTGCACTTGCCGATTTGAAAAAGCGCTTTACCGAATTGTCTGTTCATATAAATGGTACTTCGACTTCGATTGAAGATTTCAATCTCATCTCCTTCATGGAAGAATTCAATTCTCATAGTAAAAACATCAAAGAGGTTGTCCTACAAGATCGCGGACAACTCGCCGAAAACGAAAATAGACTGGAAGAATTGAAAAAGAAACATGAAGAATTGCAAAAAAGACTTACCTCTAAGTTGAATGAATTGGGCTATGCCGATTATGAGACATATAAAAAACAAATTCTATCGCCTTCCGAACGCGATGAGCTTCTCACTCAAGCGGATTTATTTAAAGAAGAACTCACCGCGACTATTACTCAAATTTCAACTTTGACCAAAGACCTTGCCGATGTAGTTCACATGGATACAGCCACCAAAAGAGAAGAACTTGCAAAACTGACATCTACCTTAGCCGAACTAAAAAACCGATTGCAACTGGCGACGAGTTCTTACGATAATGATGTCAAAATAGAGAATAAGCTACAGGCGACTTCCAAGGAGCTTTTAAAAGCTATGGACGATTTTTCTGTTTACGAATATCTTTACAAGCTGGCCAGCGGAAACATTCCTGGTAAGCCGCGGGTATCTTTTGAACAGTATATTCAAGCTACTTACTTCGACATGGTTTTAGTCGAGGCCAATAAGAGATTTAATGTCATGACCGATGGCCGTTTCTTTTTGGCTAGAAAGAACGATGGTGGATTAAGTTCGAAATTTGCTCTCGATCTCGATGTCTATGACGAATATACAGGTTCTAAAAGAGATGTTCGCAGCCTTTCTGGAGGAGAATCGTTCAAAGCAGCATTATCTTTGGCATTGGGTCTTTCGGACATTATTCAAAATTTTGCTGGAGGCATAAAAATAGATGCTCTGTTCATCGACGAGGGCTTCGGATCGCTCGATGATGAATCGCGTGAACAGGCGATAAATATCTTAAATAATTTATCCGGCAACGATAAACTCATCGGCATCATAAGCCATGTCACAGAATTAAAAGACCGGATTGAGAGACAAATAGTAGTCACTAAAGGAAAAGAAGGAAGCGATATTCATATCGTAGTCTGACAAATATAAATGATAAAAGAGGTCCCTTGGGACTTTTTTTTGGCAAATAGCCTTAATTGACGAACTTTCGTAGAGAAAGGGGATTGGAATAGCGAAAAAAGTCCGATA
>CAZKKM010000004.1:0-8628 GCA_964553435.1 uncultured Muribaculaceae bacterium
AGTGGACACACCTCTTCCCATCCCGAACAGAGAAGTTAAGCACTGATACGCCGACGATAGTGTAAGCGAAAATAGGTAGTTGCCAATTTTTTTTTGCGTTAATTTAGATAGAAAATAAATGTTTATTCTACAAGATTAGAATTGATAATGTTATAGTATTTACAGGGAGAAGCTAAAGAAATCATTTATAAATATTTTATAAAATATGCTATAATTACTTTAATAAAATTATTGAAAAGAGGTAATAAAAATGAATTCAGAGGATATTTTTGTGCGCGAATATATTAACGAAAGCCTACCGCACTCTGATTATGAACACAGGGAGCGACATATAAAAGTATATAATTATATAAAAATGCATGGTAGAAGTTTAACGGGAGATATATATGAAGGACTGAAAGATGATAATTTATCATGGGTTAGAATTTCTGCTAGTGCACGTTTTCTAGTAAAACTCAAATTATTGACAGAAGAAGTAGTGGGGAAAAGAACTTTTTATGATATTGCTAAAAATGGTATAGGTAGAATTAAATATTTAAAGGACAATTTAAAAGAAAATATAGATGACATTATTGATAAAGTCAATGGCGAACTTAGAACAAATGATATTAACTACGATACGGATAAATTTAAAAAAAATCGAAATATATTAATCCAATATTTACAACACATAGCTTATATATATACAGACATTCATTCAATGAAAAAAAGATATACAGATTTAGCAACAAAAAGAGCAGCTTTATTAGAAGAGGATTTTGATGAATATGAAAAAGCAAGACACTTATTAGAAGCAGAAATAGTTCAAGAAAAAAAAGAATTAGATGAGCTAAATAACTATATATCTAATAAACCAGTTTATTATCTCTGTGTTCGATTGCCAAAACCCCACATGCCAACAAAACCAGAATTTAATTTGGAAAAGCCTTTAGAGCCAACATATCTAACTCCGAGTTTATTTAATAAGAAAAAAATTCAAGTTAAAAATGAAGAACTCAAAACACAATATTTATCAAAGTTAAAACAGTTTGAAGAAGAAGAAAGACAACACCAAGAGGAAACTAAAAATTACGAAAAACTTTTGAAACAATACGAAAAAGACTTAGAAGAATGTAAAAACAAGGAAGAGGAACTTAGTAAAAAAGAATTTGAAAAAAGATTACAAGAGTATGAAACTCAAGTAGATAAATATGTATCAGACAGAGATGAAAAGCAAAAACGAATAGAAAACATGGAAAATAGTATTAATTCAGAAATCGATAATAAGCTAGCTAAATCTACTGTTCATACAAACAGAATGGCTATTGAATACGAGATGGATTATATCGTTCAGAATATCAAAAAAGCTATCGATATTCAAAATAGATTGTATAGTTATGGCATTGTATATGGCAAATACAGAGATTTTATTGCCATTTCAAGTTTTTGCGACTATTTAATATCTGGGCGTTGTGCTTCATTGGAAGGATCTGAAGGGGCATACAATCTTTATGAACAAGAGACTAGAGCTGACATAGTAATAGATAAGTTAGATAAAATTGTATCTTCATTGAACAATAATAGTAAAAAAAAATATTTTATTTATGAACAACTTAAAAATGTTAATGCTTCTTTAGAATCAATTAATAATCAATTATTGGTAAATAATATGCTCCAGATTGTACAAATAGATCAGTTGGATGATATAGTAGCTAACACTAAACAAACAGCATATAATACTGTTGTTACAGCATATTATGCAGAGAAAACAGCGCATTACACGGAAGCATTAGCATTTATAGAATTATTAAATTAAGTATATAAAGATTGCGATAAAAGAGTAGAATAAAAAATGCAAGAAAAAAAGTAAATTTAAATACAACAAAGCCAATATTCGAAAACATACCTAAAAAAATATGCCCAAACTGCGGAGCAGGAAATGACCACGATGCCAAATACCTGCTACATTTGCAGTCATCAATTTTAAATTAGAAGATTGATAATATTCAATATAAAAAGAATGACAAAGTTTGTTTTCAGTACATTCAAACAGTGCAACGACTACTTTAAATTAATCTTAAAAAGTTTTCCATATTCCTTCTTAATATCTTCCATCAATTCATGAGATTATAGAGTAAGCGAAAATAGGTAGTTGCCATTTTTTTTGCAATAAAACTCGCAGTCGCGAGTTTTTTATATGAAAAATATAGTAATAGAAGAACAATTATGATATCATATACACCAAATCAAATGGAATGCATATATTTTCTCGATTCTACAAGTCGAGGATAAAGAAGGAAAAACTAATGAAAATGATAAAAGAAAAACTGTTTTGTATATATGACATCATAGTCGATGAACTATCCGAGATAGCGAACGACATCACAGATCTTACTAGCGAATATAAAATATATCCGGAAGGAGAATACGATGCCGAGATTCATATGTGCCAAGCCTCTCTTTCGTTATTGATTAAATCCATAGTTCTGGACAATCCGAAAGCGATATTTTTGAGTTCGCTCATCAATGCCTTCAAAAAACTTACAATCAGTTCGGAGAACGATTATTTTGAATATCGAACCACCACTCACGCATTGACCATCTTTTACCTGCGAGCACTCGCAAAATTGGGTGTAGTAAAAATAGTAAAATGTGAAAGATGCAGTGGTGCTATTTCCTTCAATGATTACTATAGAACTATAGGAAACGATAATAGAAAAGATAGAAATACCAGTTTATACGATGTTACATTCATAAAAATTCGCAATCTGAGTATAGAAGACTTATCGACTATTAAAAAAATCGAACAAAATTTTAAAATAAGTGAAGGAGCGATAGAGTACCGAGAAAAAAACAGCATTCTATCATCTTCGATAAACCGAAAAATTATTTTTGATAATCTATTCACAAAGCAAACACTAAATCGGATGCGCGATCGTTTTCATAAACCATACGACAGCTCAAAAAGTCAAAAAAAGCTTCGATTTAAAAAATGATTAACAATTTATAACTACTGAGAATAAATCGAGTAGTTTTTTATTAATAAATTTTCGAAAAAATTCTTGTCTTTTAATTTGTTTTGATGTATCATAACTCTTAAATTTAGGGAACATAATTGCATTCTGTAATTTAGGGGGAAAGTATTATGATGGACATTAAAATAACCGAAGAAGAGATCAATCGTACCTTTGAAGAAGATATTCTCGACACGATGCCAGTTGAGACCATATTGAATGAAACGACTCCGTCTCGCTTTGTCGAATTTACACTTGGCGAACGAGGCTGGGATGCCGAAGTCAACACGCACGAAATAAATATGAATCCTTACTCACTGTCTTTCTTCGTCAAATCGCTCTTCTGTGGTAATTCCGGTGCTGTCTACATGAGCACCTTCATCAATTTCTTTCAAGAACTGGACATATCAACCCTCGGCAATCCAAACTTTTACAGCACCTGTTCTCATGCCGCGACACTCTACATTCTCAAAGCTCTCGAAAAAAACGGTGTAGTTAAAATAGTGGAATACACCACTGCAAAAACCGAAAACCATACGATTTTCGATCGTGCAAAGAAAAAGACAAAACTCAAAATGTACGATGTCCTCTTTTATAAATTGAGAGATTTAAAAAAAGAAGATAGCGAACTTATCCGCGAAATAGAGCGGACTCTCCGCATATCTAAACGTCAAATTCGCATACGTTTTTTCGAAGGAGAAATGTACATTAGACTTGGCATTTTGGAAGTGATAAAATGCATATTTACTGGACATATATTCATTCAATTCAAAAAAAATCTGACTTATTGGACTAAAGCTGATGGCTTTAAAAACGACCTGGCCAACGTCCTTTATAACCTCAAAAGAGCCAACAAGTCGACGATAAAATGAATTTAAAAAGAGAGAATGCCCTCTCTTTTAATATACATAGCCGATATTTTTCAAATCCTTTATCAAATCGGTTTTATCCTTATATCCTCTTATGCAATCGTAAGTCATTTTATTTCTAACGAACAAAGAGAGTGGTGTACCGAACCCCCTGCCAATATCCGATTCCTCACGATTTTTAGTACACTTGGCTGGAATGCTTAAGGCACTTTCTATGACTTTTTTATAATCTTCCGATGACAGACTTGCCATATCTAAGTAAACTATTTCTATCCTATATAGATTTGCCACTTCCTTTAGAACAGGCTGATACATTTCACAAAAGTGACAGCCTTCCCGACCAAAGACTATTAAATTATCGAAATCGTTATCTAAAATTTTCTCATATTCTTCATATGCACTGATTATTTTCAGTCCGTATACATCTCTTTCGTTTGGACTCCTGTAAACATCGATAGGTCTATCTGTTGGCCTTGTATTTGTTCCGGAGTCGAAGACAGACTGTACACTTTTTTCATCATCTTTTACTTGCTCACCTTCGACAGGCCCAAAAATTCGCTCTCTGTTCACGAAAGCATAAAAACCGGTCGCGATAATCAAAACTACTATGAATAGTAAAAGATACTTGCCAATTCGATTTTTATTTTTCATATCTATCACACTATAATATTACCATTTTTTTAAAAATTTTGCTACCTTAAAATTGTCTCTTTCCTATTTGACTTTGATGCCTGCGGCACGTATAATTATGAATAAGAGGTGTACTTATGCAAATAAAAGAGCATTCCATAATCGTCGTCGAAGATGCAGCTAAGGAAAAATTTATCGAATCGTTTCGTCGTGAACACGGTCTATTCGACATAAACATTTTCGGACTGAACGAGTTTAAAAAAAGATACTACTTTGATTATACTAAAAAGACAATCTATTATGTGAGTGAAACCAGAAAAATCATAAAAGAAGTAGCAGAAATATATCTCGAAAATCTCTATTATATAAAAGACGAGGTCGACGACAAAAAACTAGACTTTCTTCGCACACTATATGACGAATTAGATGCTAAAGGTCTTTTGATACATGACTTTCAATTTAGAAAATATCTCGAAGGAAAAGAAATAGTTCTTTACGACCTCGAGCATGTCGACAAATTTTATCATGCCATGTTTGACGAAATAGCAGCGACTTCGACGATCACAAAAATAAAACGAGAGATACGTGACACAGGTAAAAAACCTCTTTACCGTCTGGCCGACAAAGATGAAGAGATAGCATTTGTCGCGGGACAAATATCATCTCTTTTAAAATCCGGAGTTCCCATCGACAACATCATATTGGCCAACATCTCATCCGATTATGCGTTCACCCTCAAGAGAATCTTTGCCGATTTTCACATACCACTCGAACTGCCAAATGAAAACACCATTTTTTCTAGTCTCATATTATCTAAATTCGAAGAACTGTATTCTGATGATATGTCGGCTTGTTTAAAAGAACTATCATCTTACATAAAAAGCGAATCCGATGAATATGTCTATAAGAAAATTATTTCTGTTTTAAATGAATATTATTGGTGTGAAAACTATTCGAATGTAAAAGACTACGTTTTCTCAGATCTTGCTGCCATCTCAAACGAAACTCATACTTATAGGCATGCCGTAAGAACAGTCGATTTTATCGCTGCTCATTTTACTAATGAAGATCATGTTTTTCTCATGAATTTCAATCAGGGAAGCTTTCCTGTGAGTCATAAAGACGAAGACTATCTCAGTGATGATTTAAAAAAACTTCTCGGTTATAGTGATTCTATCGATCTTAATAAAAAGACAATAGAAAGAATCCATTTAAAAATTAGATCGACAACTAATCTCACAGTCACATATGCCGCCCACAGTTTGAGTGGTGAACTTTACATCTCGAATGCCTATGAAGAATCTTTATTTGTAGATTCAACTCCTACATTAGAATTCTCACATTCTGATGCCTACAATCGCCACCTCCTCATCGCAGCTAAAGACGAAAATAAAAAATATGGTACGACAACTGCGACCTTTGAGAAGCTTCTAAAACACTACCAAAACGACCCATACGAAACTTTTGACAATGCCTTCAAAGGTATCGATCCGACTTCGCTACGAGAGTTCTTAGAAAACAAATTGACTCTATCTTATTCGAGCATGAATTCTTATTATAAATGTTCATTCCGTTACTATCTCGACTGCATACTACATCTCGAAAGATACGAAGACACTTTCGCTACCGTCGTAGGCAAAATTTTTCACGAAGTCCTTTCAGAATGTTTCACCGAAAATTTCGATTTCGAAAAAGCCTGGAAAAGATCTGTCGAACGTAATTCTTATCCTTTTCAGAAGATGGAAAACTTTTATTTGGGACTTCTCAAGGAAGAACTAAAATTCATCATTTCTCAACTCGATACTCAACGATCGATGACCGCACTCGATTCGGCCCTCTATGAGCAAAGAATACTCGTTCCCCTAGATGATAAAGACGAAGTTGTCTTTAAAGGTTTTGTCGATAAAATTCTCTACAACACTCGAGGTGAAACCAAAGTAGCATCGATAGTCGACTACAAAACCGGGCATCCCGAGTTGAACCTCGATAATATCATCTACGGTCTCGATATGCAACTGCCGATCTATGCCTATCTCTTAAAACATTTTGAACCCCTTAAAGATGCCGAAATCGGTGGACTCTACTTACAAAAAATTCTAAACGGCACCAAAGATCCGGCAATCAAATCGGCCTCTTTGCGACTTCAAGGTTACTCGAACAGCAACCCACGCATCTTGGGAGTAGTCGACAAAAACTACGAAGATAGTTCTCTCATCAAATCGATGAAAATGACTAAAGGAAAATTTTATTCCTATGCTAAAGTTCTATCAAATGAACAAATAGAGAAGATGATTTCTGTCGTCGAAGAAAAGATTCGCGAGGCGGCACACAACATAAAAGAAGCTACCTTCACGATCGATCCCAAAGAAATCGACGGGGATAACGTGGGATGTCTTTATTGTACATATAAAGATATTTGCTATGTAAAAAATGCGAATATTAAAAAATTGAAAAAACAAAAAAAAGAGGATTTTTTAGGAGGTGAAGAAAATGGCTTGGACTAAAGATCAACTAGAGGCGATTAAACGAACCGACTCGAATATCATCGTAAGTGCTGGAGCAGGAAGCGGAAAGACAGCAGTTCTCTCCGAACGCGTCATCCATAAACTTACGAACGGCATACATATCTCCGAACTCTTGATTCTGACCTTTACTCGTGCCGCGGCTGAAGAAATGAAAGACCGCATCCGCGACAACATCAAGAGTAAGCCCGAACTGAGTGCCGAACTCGATGCTCTCGATTCGGCCTATATAACCACTTTCGACTCGTTTGCTCTTTCGGTCGTCAAAAAGTATCACTATCTTGCCAATATACCTAAGAACATTACCATCACCGATGAGACTATAGTCGAACTCGAAAAAACTCGCATAATCGACAAGATACTCGACGAAGCATATACCACACTCACTTCCGAATTCGAATCTTTGTTGAAAAGCTATACCTACAAAAACGACGGACCGATCAGAAATGCTCTTTCGGTACTGATTAAAAAAATCGATAAATACATCGATCGTGATGCTTTTATCTCTTATCTCAAAAAAGACTTTTTCACGGACAGCAATCTCGAATCGATTCTAGCTGATTTTATGTCACTCATAGAAGAAAAAAAGGCCAATTTAGCATCCGAACTGCACGGTGCCTATTCTTATTTTGATGAAACATTTAAAGAAAAAATAGATGCAGTCATCTTACCTATAATCAACACCAAATCTCTCGAAGAACTCATGGCCTTCAAAGGATATAAACTCCCTCCTTTACCTCGTGGATCAGAAGATGATACAAAAAAAGCGAAAGAAAATCTTAAAGATGCTTGTGACGAACTTTTCGCACTCACCGAATTCGGAAATTTAGAAGAGATAAAAGCATCTCTTCTAGCAACAAAAGAGACAGTTTTCACTTTGACCACTCTCATCGAACGTTATTACGAACTATTGGATGAATATAAGAAGAAAAACTCCATATTCACTTTTAACGATGTCGCCCTGCTCGCCATCAAAATACTCATCGAAAACGAAGATGCACGGCTAGAACTCAAAAATGCTTTCAAAGAAATAATGATAGATGAATACCAGGATACTAACGACATCCAAGAAACATTCATTTCTCTCATTGCTTCCGACAACGTCTACATGGTCGGTGATATCAAACAATCGATTTATCGTTTCCGTGGTTCTAACCCGAATATCTTCAAAGAAAAATATGACGGCTATTCGCTCGGTCAGGGCGGATACAAAATCGACCTCATCGCCAATTTTCGTTCTCGCAAAGAAGTTCTTGCAAACATCAATGCCATCTTCGACTTGTTGATGGATGATGCTCTTGGAGGAGCTGCCTATACGGTCTCTCATGAAATGGTCTATGGAAACAAAGATTACGATACGAATAAAATGGGTGCTTTTGATTACAATTGTGATATTCTCGAATACGTTCCGGACGAGAGCAAACATTTTACAAATACAGAAATCGAAATATTTGCCATCGCCAAAGACATAGCTGATAAAAAATCCTCCCATGCTCAAGTATTCGACAAAAAGACCAAAGCAATGCGACCATTTCGTTATTCTGATGCTGTCATAATCCTCGATCGCAGCACACACTTCGATACTTACAAAAAAATCTTCGAATACTTAGGTAT
>CAZKKM010000004.1:8638-34618 GCA_964553435.1 uncultured Muribaculaceae bacterium
GTATTCCTCTCACCATTTTGAAAGATGAAAAATTGAACACCTCGATCGAAACGTACCTTTTCAAAAATATCCTCGACTTTATCATCCGTATCAAAGATAAAGATTACAATACAGAATTCAAATACGACATCATGAGCCTTGGCAGAAGTTTTCTCTACGAATGCACAGATTCAGAATTGTTTGAGATGATGAAAAATGGCACTTTTCGAAATTCTTTGATGTACAAAGATTTTTCGTCCATCGAAGGATTGAACTCCATGTCCATTAGAGAAATTCTCGAATATATTATCGAAAGAACTGATTTTTATGCTAAGCTTTATAAGATAGGCGATTATAACAATATTTGCCTGCGCATCGATAAACTTTTGGATATCTCATCATCCCTAGGCGATTTGGGATACGACATATACGACTTGAGAGATTATCTCTCTGACATCATCGAAAAGGACATGGAGATCAAATATACGGCTTATACAGGTGACTCCGACAGTGTCAAAATACTCTCGATTCACAAATCGAAGGGTCTCGAATATGCTTTCTGTTACTTTGCCGACTTGGATCACAATTTCAATACCAAAGAACTTCGCGAGAAATTCATAAGTGACCTTCGATACGGCATCATCGCTCCACTTCAGAATGAAGGCGAAGATGACAGCAACTCGATTTTAAAAGTGCTCTTCACGGCCAAATTCAAAAGAGAAGAGATAAGTGAAAAGATAAGGCTTTTCTATGTAGCACTCACTCGAGCTCGCGAAAAATTTACTATTCTCATTCCTCAAAAAGAGACGACAAAGCTATCGACAAATCGTGTAGGTACAATCGAAGAAGTCCGTCGTCTCAAGTTCAAAGGTCTTTCCGATTTCATCTATGGTGTTAAAGACCATCTTCCCAGCTACTTTAAAACAATCGACAAAAATCTTTTGGGCCTGACAAAAGACTATCTTTACAATAAAGAACTCGGAGAAATCGTTATTCCGGAAGACACAGAAGACTTTATCGTTACCGAATTGCACTTCGATACACAACCAACTAAGAGAAAACGTTTCTCAAAAGATTTACCCGAACTATTATCTTCAGAAGAAGTCCGCAATATGGAATTCGGAACGAAGATGCACGAGATATTGGAATACACCGACTTTGCTAACTACAATCCAAATCTGATAGAAGATACTTTTACGAGAAAAAAAGTCGAAGCACTTGTGCATTCCGAACTTCTAAAAGACGTCGCCTCAGCTAAAGTTTACCACGAATACGAGTTCGTCTATACTGACAAGGATGTAAACTATCACGGCAGTATCGACCTCATGCTCGAATATCCGACGCACATCGACATAATCGATTACAAACTGAAAAACACCGACGATGAAAATTACAAAAACCAACTTGCTGGCTACAGACAGTATATCGAAAAAATCTCCTCAAAAGAAGTTCACACCTATCTTTACTCTATCATCGATGAAAAAATATTTCCGATAAATCAGTAATTATGAATACGAGGTCATTTTCTCACCGAAACGAATACCATAAAAATTTAGTTTGCATATTCGCAAATAATGTTATACAATGTACTCGTAATAACAGTCACATAGACTGTAAAAAGAAGGTAATTGTTTTATGAATCTAAAGACGAAGAGAGTAATATGTTTTCTAGTAGGAGCAATATCGATATTGACGATAATAAGTTCGGTATCGTACGCATACTTTTCGGCAATGAGTGATTCTAAACCGACACAATCAGTTATAAATACGGCAACAGTGAGTGCCATATTTAGAGATGGAGATTCTGGAATAAGTGAAGAATTGACTTTTGGTCAATCTATAACAAAGAAGTTTACAATCGAGAATACAGGCACAGCCGAAGCTCGAGTAAAGATGTTCTGGAATAAACTGGTCAATACATATTTAGCTCAAAGTCTGACATACACCTTGAGTTATGCCGAAACTGAAGAGGGACCTTATACCGAAATAATTGCAAAGACAAATGTTCCGCAATCTACAAATCCATCCAAAAAAATACTTGCCCAAGATTTGTCGATACCAGCCGATAAAACATACTACTACAATTTGGTGGTGACATTGAACTACTTGGAGGATGTAAATCAAGACTCCGACTTGGATGCAGTGTTCTATACTGACTTCACTTTAGAAGATATAAACGAGAAATATTATGTTACATTCAACGCAAATGGTGGAGAAGTAGAGACTAGCAGTAAGACTATTACAGAAAATGAAGTATATGGTACTCTTCCAACTCCAGTAAGAACTAATTATGAATTTTTGGGCTGGTATACCGGAATAGATAATGGCATTCAAATAACAGAAAATTCTATAATCGAATTAAACGAAACTCACACTTTATATGCACGATGGAAAAGATTGCCTCTTTCAGAAATAATAACAAAATCTTCGAAAGGCAACCTATCGAGTTTCGACCCCGATGCAGTGACAGACGAAGGTATTTATGAGATGCAAGATGATTACGGAACCAGTTACTACTATAGAGGTACATCCGAAAATAACTATGTAAAATTTGCAGGGTACTATTGGAGAATAATAAGACTGAACGGAAACGGCAGCTTGAGAATAATCTATGATGGAACGAGCGCACACGCGAATGGCGAATCTAGTGATGATAGATATATTAAAGTGAGCCAACCCTTCAATGCAAAATATAATGATGCAAAATATGTAGGTTGGATGTTTGGAGGAAACCAAGGAGTAGAAAGTACAAGCAAAACACAAGCTCAAAGAAATGATACAAATTCAGATATAAAAACTGTCGTGGATACTTGGTATAAAACGAATATCAAAGATAGAGGATACGGATCATATGTAAGCGACACATTATTTTGTAATGATAGAAGTATTCCGGGTAAATCAGTAACAAAATGGACTTCGGATACAGGATTAGGGTACGCAAAAAATGCAACAGCATATGCTGCATTAGGAAGATATATGTCAGGTAATAATAGTGCTAGTTTATCATCTAAGACAAAAGTACAACCAATATTTACATGTTCCCAAAAGGCCGATAGATTTACAGTATATGATACGAGCAAAGGAAATGGAGCACTCACATATCCAGTAGGTTTAATAACCGCTGATGAAGTAGTAGCTGCGGGATCTGGAAAACATGGAACGTACAATAATAAATACTATTTATACAAATCTTCAAAATATAGAACGTGGACTCTCACACCTTATAGTTTGGATACTAGCGGATATGCCAATGTATTCTATATCAGCAGTTCAGGACAATTCAACGAAAACGATGTTTCTTATGCTACCGGTGCTGTTGCGCCAGTCATAAATTTAAGTGCAGAATACATAAGTACCATGGAAGGCGACGGAACCATGGAATCACCTTATACAGCTTAACAAAAAATCGTCATGTAAAAATTCAGAAGAAAGTATATTTTCAATTGATTAATAAAATACGATAGAAGATGTATGTTATGGGTTTAATATGCATCTTTTATCTTTTTAATGATTTTGAGGCCTTTTTTGCTTATACCATCCATTCTAAAAATTATATTGTATTCTACTTAAGCTTCTTATCTTTCAAATTTATTATAACATGTAAAAAAAGATTGCAAAACATTTTAGAGTGACTTATAATTTAATCATAATAGGATGGTGGGTGTGAACATGATCGATTATATTTTCGACTATAAAAAAGTAACTGAACTGGGAAACTGTATCATTTCTTTGGATGGACAGACAGTTTATAATGATGGACTCATCACTGATGAGGACACCAAACTGGAAGCGAAAGTCGCATCCCTCGTTTACGAAGAGGCTCTTTTCGAATACAATGCAAATGCCAAAGATGCAAAGTTTACCTTCGAGGATGCCTGCAAAAAAGTCATTGCCCGTTATGGTCTAAACGGTGAGACGAACGATGATATGGAGAACCGTGCAATCCGTACTCTTCTCGAAAACGAACAGGTTACCGTAAGCAGCACGGCTTTGGAAAACTCTCCTTATAGAATACTTGCTCGCACAGAGAAAGGTCGAGGCATCGCCGTACTTCGCTACAAAGCTAAACAATTGGGCTTCGACATCGAAAACCTGACCGTCGAGAACAATTTGCAAAAAGGCACGATTAAAATTTCTTACAGAAAAAAGCCTCTTGCTAAAACAGATTTTGAGCAAAAGTTTTTCTTCGACATGACAGCCCAAGAAAAAGATGCCTATGCCTCTAAGAAAGCAGAGGAAGCCATGGCAAAAGGCGACTATTCTACTGTCAAATATTGGAACGACGTTCGAGCTAATATCAAATGGCAGTATGCTCCTAAAGGCAGCACTACGGCTCCTAGCGATGAGCATCGACAGACCGAATGGAATGCTTCCAAAAAAGAAAAACTACAATATGCTACCGAACAATTGGATCTTGCCGAAAAAAGTCAAGATGAAGAGACTGCCGAGAGATGGCAACAAGTCATCGAAGATATCGAAAATAGAGTATACCTATTCGAAGAAGAAGTCGAAAGACTTTACTTGGGCTTCCAAGATGCCATCAAAAAAGGTAATTACTCGTTGGCGAAGATGTGTGGTAAAAATGCTCAAAACATAATCGACCGTCATCCGATAACCATGTCACCTGAAAAATGGAATCTTCTCAGTTTAGAAGAAAAAGACCGTTATAATCATTTGAAACTCATGGAAGCAGCCGTTTATGAAAAGAAAGAACAATTCGACTACTGGAAGAGCATCTATACGAAATCTCATAACGAAGTTATAGCCAAGAAGGCACATCAAACTGTCCAATAAAAACTTGTTATTGCAAGTTTTTTTTAAATATCTTATAATCATAGTAGGTGATTATATGGATAAGAATAATTTGACTCAAAATTTGACCAACCTGAAAACCAAGCTTTTAGAACTTGCGAGGTCTCTTTGACTTAGATTACAAACAAAATCGCATAGCAGAAATCGAAACATCCCTCAAAGATCAAACTGTCTGGAATGATGTCGATAAAATGACATCTCTCAATAGAGAACTAGCAGGTCTTAATGTTGCCGTCGAAGGTTTTCAAAAATTAAACTCCTCGATAGATGAGCTTCTCGAATTGCTCACCATAATAGATGATGAGGATCTTCCCGAAATAGAAGAGACTTTCGATGAAATGAAAAAGAATTATGAAGCTCTCGAAATAACATCTCTTCTGAGCGGAAAATACGACAAAGAAGACTGCTACCTCGAGATACATCCCGGGGCAGGTGGAACAGAAGCATGCGACTGGGCTGGGATGCTCTTTCGAATGTACACGATGTTTTGTGAAAAGAACGGTTACACTTATAAGATCATCGATTCTCAAAAAGGCGAAGAAGCGGGGCTTAAGTCAGTAACAATTCTCATAGGAGGTTACTATCCTTATGGATACTTCAAAGGTGAAAACGGGGTGCACCGACTCGTTCGAATAAGCCCATTTGACTCCAATGCTCGACGGCATACTTCGTTTGCGAGTGTATCGATTATTCCTAAGATAGAAGATTCCATCGAAATCGAAATTCAAGAATCGGACCTCAAAATCGATGTCTATCATTCGAGTGGAGCAGGAGGTCAATCGGTAAACACGGCCAATTCGGCTGTGCGTATTACTCATCTGCCGACCAAGACGGTCGTCACTTGCCAAGTAGAACGCAGCCAGCAGCAAAATAAAGCCATTGCCATGCAAATGCTCAAGAGCAAACTCTATGCGATGGAAAAAGCTAAAAAGGATGCGGAAAAAGAAAGTCTCAAAGGCGATATTGTCGACATAAACTTCGGTTCGCAAATCAGAAACTACGTTCTCGAACCTTATAAACTGATCAAAGACGTTCGTACCGGCTATGAAACTTCAAATGTTTTTAAAGTTCTCGACGGAGACCTCATGCCGTTCATGGAAAGCTATTTGAAGAATACGAAGGTGAATTGACATGAAAAAAAAGATGAGTTATGTGAAGATAATCTTGGGCTGTTTTCTCATTGCGGCTGCCCTAAACCTGTTCTTTATAGGTCAACATCTCGTACCAGCAGGCATATTCGGTTTGACTGTCCTTTATGCAGAAAAATTGAATATCTCGCTGTGGATCATCGTAATTTTTGCAAATCTCATTTTTCTGTTCTTTTCCATCATCGCTCTTTCGAAAAAGAAAACTAAAAAGACACTCGTATCTTTCATTCTGATACCACTTTTCACTTTTCTTACGAAAGACATCGGTACTTACATCGATATGGGCTCGATCGACACATTGCTCTTGTCTCTTTATGGAGGAGTGCTAATAGGCCTAGGGTCTCGCCTAATATACAAGGAAAACCATTATGTGAGCGGTTCGGACATCGTAGCAGACATCGAACATTACTATACGAAAGCTCATTATAATATCGTGAACTATCTTTTCGATATGGCCGTATTGATCATTGTCGCCATCACAAATGGCATCGAATCGGCCATGTATTCGCTCATCTCTATCATCATAATAGAAATACTTTCCAAAAGAGCCAATCTCGGCACGAGTGATTCGAAAGTTTTCTACATTATTACCAAAAAAGATAGAGAAGTTCGCAATTACATCATCGACGAGTTGGGATATACACTCACCGTATTCGACGTCAAGGGAGGCTTTCTCAAAACCAAAAATACCGTTCTCATGACCGTCATCCCGACCAAAGATTATTACAAACTCCGAGAAGGAGTCAAACTCATAGATCCGACAGCTTTCATTTCGATAACCGACTCGTATGAAGTTATAAACACCAATAAAGATAAAAAATATAAACATGAAAATAATTGAGTTGCCAAAGGAGGAATTTATTATGGACAGCACACAAATGATCGAAGATTATGGAACATTTAGACTACACGAGGATAGAGGAAAGATCAAAGTCCTCGTCTATGGAAGTGCCCGATCTCAGGAAGGCTCACCTTATAAAGATGTTCAAGTAATCGAAGATGAAGATGAAATCATTCGCGCTATCATTTCGAACAAAATATGCGGAGAAGCTAAACAGATAATAGAGGCCAACAAAGAACAAAATAAGGAAACAAATCGCAAAGCTAATGATGGAATGGATATTCAAAATTATCACAATATGACAAAAATGCCTGAGAAAAACGAAAATTTTTACGTCGAAGTTGACAACATCATAAACAAATACGGCCTCAACCAAGCATCACAAAAATTCATTCTCGAAATAATCAAAAGTGGTGGACACTACGAAACATCGACACCAGCACCATGCTTACTCGAACTTTTCAACAATGCTGACAAAGAATTGAGAACCGCCGTTCTTCGTTATTATGCCCGCAGAGAGGGATTTGATTTCGAAGAACTACACATCATAACAACCGATACGGGCATCAAAGTCGATTTTAAAACGAAGGTCGTCTTGCGAAAACTCACAGCAGGAGATACGACACTCACCGAACAAGAAAGAGAAGATACAATTAAAGAAATGGAAGAACGCAAGTCGTTCCTCAACAGTCTCAAAGAAAGCTTCGCTTCTTTCATAGCTGCTTCCAGTGAAACAGCAAAAAAAATTCGTGATACTGTCGCAGGCATTTTCCACAACGATAAGAAAGCCGAAGAACCCAAACAACAAGAAAAGTCACATGAAGAAAGACGGGCCGAAGAAGATAAAAGTTTGCTCGTCGCATTTGCCGAAGCTCATAAAAAATCGTTGGCCAACACTGATGACAAAGAGGAGTTTCAAAAAAATGAAACTAGAGCTTTATCGATTTATCGTATCCTAAAAAGCAGAAAAGATTTCGATTTGACACTCATACCTGGAGAAATAAGAAATCATTATGAAACCATATTACAAAGTCAAATGAGCACCGAGCAACAGGAAGAAACAGAAAGGCAATCTGCACCGACCATCGATGAACAACCGGAAATAAAAGAAACAACTCAAAATACTGCAGCCACGGCATCTACAAACAACATCATAGATTTCGATGAGTTTAGCAGAAAAGCCATCGCCGAAACACGCGATCCAGTCACGGCACAATATTGGATAAATATGCGACTCAGCGACCCTCAGAAAAAGACACTTTATGCTCTTTATACTGACCAACTGAAAGAAGACGATATATCCACTGAAGATTTTGAAAAATACGTTCTCCTTCTCAATGAAATTGCCACCGGACAATTCGTTCTTCCAGATTACAGTGATATTCAAAAGAGACTTGTTGAAGCTGAACTTGCTGGCAACAAACAAACCTATGACATCTGTAAAAAGATACTCGACATCATCACGAAACGTCACAATCGAGACATCGATGACAATAAAAAGACTTTATAATTCGGATACTCGTTTGCAAAACGGGTATTTTTTTTCTAACACGCATATAATATATTTATGAAAAAATATCTACCTTTACTCATATTGGGATTTTTGATGCTCATCTGTTTGGGAGCCAAATTTGAAACTGTCAATACATTTCCCCTCTTTGGCAAATTTATAATTCTCGATCCCGGACATGGAGCCGACGATCCTGGATCTACTTATAAAGACGAATATGAAAAAGATTACAACCTCGATTTCGCTCATACTCTCAAGAAAACACTCGAAAAATACGGAGCAACTGTCATTTTGACTAGATCCGGTGACTATGACTTATCGAATCCCAAAGCCCCTCGTCGAAAGCGCAGCGATTTCAATAATCGCATTGCACTCATAGAAGGTGATGATCCGGATATCTATCTCTCCCTTCATATGAATTTTTTAAACGACTCGAGATATCGCGGCAGTCAAGTGTTCTATAGCCAAGTTAATCCTGTAAATGAACACCTTGCTGCCACCTTACAAGAGCACTTGAACAGTTTTTTCTCCTTCTCTAAAGACTATAAAAAAATAGGAAACGACAAATATCTATTCAAGAACATATCCGTTCCAGGTGTTCTCATCGAATATGGATTTCTATCGAATTATAAAGACAGAACAAATTTGAAAAAAGAATCATATCGAACCGAACTATCCGAGGCGATAGTCAGTGGTTTGATCGACTATTTCACTTAAATTTCACTTATTTCTAACGCAAATTATTCATAAAGGTACTATCATTTTAGTGTAACTTGTAGTATAATTCTATACTAGGTGAGGCACATGCAGAAGACGTTTAAAACGATAGATGAACAGATTCAAATATTGAGAGACAAGGGCCTAATCATCGATGACGAAGATCTCACAAAAGAAATTCTTCTTCGCGAAAACTACTTCTTCATAAGCGGTTATAGACATCTTTTCCTCGACGGCATCAAATCTAAGAGATTTCGGCCCGGGACCAATTTTCGTGAACTATATGCGATGTTTAACTTCGATAGACAATTGAGAAATATCATATTCAAGAATCTACTAATAATCGAAAATAACATGAAAAGCATCTTCTCTTATCAGCTCTCTAAAAATTATGGTTTTAAGGAAAAAGACTATTTGAAGCCTTCCAACTTCAACACGAATCCTGAAAAATCTCGACAGGTGAATGATCTTTTGAGAAAGATAAAAAGACAGATTCGTGTCAATGGTGGACAACATTCGGCTACTACTCACTATATCTATAACTATGGTTACATACCACTCTGGATAGTCGTCAAGGTCCTTTCTTTCGGAATAGTTTGTGAACTCTATTCGATAATGAAGAAGAAAGATCAAGAGGAAATAGCGAACATCTACAATATGAAAGTCGATGATTTGCTGAGCTACTTGCCGATTCTTGCAAATTACCGCAACCTCTGTGCCCACGAAGATATTCTCTACGACAACAGAACCGCTGTGAACATCGATACCACCAAATATCATACGATGCTAGAATTGCCTCAGTTGGACGGAGAATATACGTTCGGCAAAAACGACCTCTTCGCTCTCATCATCATCATGAAATTTTTACTTCGCGACGATGAATTCAGATTGCTCATCAAAGAAATAGACTATGAAAAATCGGTTCTCGCAGGTAAGCTAGAAGTAATAGACATC
Source organism: uncultured Muribaculaceae bacterium (assembly GCA_964553435.1). Taxonomy (GTDB): domain Bacteria; phylum Bacillota_I; class Bacilli_A; order RF39; family UBA660; genus RUG11867. The sequence goes on from CAZKKM010000004.1 coordinate 18,600, forward strand.
GAAGATGTAATGAGTTTTATGGGGTTCCCTAGAAATTATACAGAGTTAATCAATATGTGATAGAAAGGTAAAAAAATTATGGAAGAAATCGAAACAAATGAATTAGAAAAAAAGACATCTAAAAAAGAAATTAAAAAGGAAACGATCGTGCCCAAAAAGGTCAAGAATAAAAACGAAAAGAATAAAGGATGGATCACTGCCATCGTCACTTTCTTCATCGGAGCAATATGCATGTATCTCTTCGTATACTACGTAGTTCCAATCGACAATTCGAACACGATAATCAATAAAAGTGAAAAGGAAGTGACCGTGACCGATAAGGGAATAGCCGATGCAGTAGATAAAATTTACGATTCGGTTGTCGTCGTCGAACTTTTAAGTAACAACAAAATTGTCGCGACAGGCACGGGTTTTGTCTACAAGACCGAAGGAAATAAATCTTACATTTTGACGAATGATCACGTCATAAGTGGAGTCGATAAGGGCACGGTTAAAGTCATTTTCACCGACGGAGATGAAGTCGAAGTCGAAGTCGAAGGCTCAGATGAATATTCTGATCTTGCCGTTTTGAGTGTCGAATCGAAAGAAATTGTCGCCGTAGCTGAAATTGGTAATAGTGAAGAATTGAGACTAGGAGATACCGTCTTCACAGTTGGTGCGCCACTCGATACTGAATATTATTGGACCGTTACTCGTGGTATCCTGAGCGGAAAAGATCGTATGGTCGAAGTCAGTCTCGATAACTCTTCTTATTCTAAAACATCGGATTATATCATGCGTGTACTTCAGACTGATGCCTCTATCAATTCTGGAAACAGTGGAGGACCACTCGCCAACTCGAATGGTCAAGTCATCGGTATTACGAACATGAAGCTCGTATCGAGCGGTGTAGAAGGTATAGGATTTGCAATTCCTATCGAAGATGCCGTCGATTTTGCCGAAACGATCATCGCTGGGGAGAGCCTCAAGCGACCAGTTCTCGGTTTATCGATGCTCGATCTTACGAACACTTTGGAATTATATAGACAGAGAGTTTACCTCGATACGGAACTCGAACAGGGTGTCGTCGTCATCAAAGTCCAAGAAAACTCTCCGGCCGAAAAAGCCAAGATGAAAAAAGGTGACATCATTGTCGGAATAGACGACAACGAAATCAAAAACGTCGCAGCCTTGAGATATAATTTATATCAGCACAAAGTTGGAGATACTATTAAAATTACTTTTGAAAGAGATGGTAAGATTCAATCTGCCGAAGTCAAACTCACAGTCGCAAGCGAATAGCCGCGACTTTTTTTTTCAAAACAATGCGATTAAAAATGCTTTTATCTTGAAATGATGATATAATATAATCGAAAAGGAAACGAATAAAATGATAAAAATGCCCCCTATTGAAAAAATACCGGAAGCCTATACGGCCATAGAAGACGAACGTGTCGTCATGTACGATGATCATGCGACGATAAAGTCGAGTAATAGAAAAAAGGAGTATACGATAAAATGGAAAGACAATCTCTATTATTCGAACGATAATTCGACATATTGGCAAAACTATCCCGGCTATCCTGTTCTTGCCGTGTTGATGTTGCAAAACAAGTTGAGCCTGAACAGAAAAATTTCGTCTTTATTCAAAGGTATCGACTGGAGCACATTGAACAGAAAAAACAAAAGAAACTATCGTCTCTCACTAGAAAGCATACTTGAAAATCTACCGAGAGATGAACGTGAAAAGATAGATGAAGAAATAACCACAGTTTACAAAGAACTCGCAAACCTGCCCATAGAGTTGACGAGGAAAAATATAAAGGAGTAAAAATAAAAAATGAATAGAACAAAAAAAATGTTTGAAAGAATAAATTGGTACAAAAAAGAATTCGTTCACGATCAATATTCTCGAATTGTGGAAAAGTTCAAGGACTATGAAAAAATTTCGAAGAAAAAAATGATAGAAGATATTTATAAAGAATATGCCGATTACAAAAATATTTTGGATATTTGTACGACGAGAGAATTGAAATATTTAAAAAAAGTATTAGATGACAAAACCGATAAAAAAGCACTTTTGAAAGACGAATTCGAATGGGAAAGAGATACTCTTAGAGGAAAATTCTTACTTCAGCAAGACTTGGAAGATATTTTCATACCAGATGAAATATTCGATGAAGTGAAGGAAGCAATAGCCCATGTAAAATGGAGCACGACTCGAAAATTGGATAGTATGAACGAGATTTTAGTTAGCTTTTGTAAAATTCAGGCCTCTGCTTTACTCGATACTGTCGTCGAATTTGCCTTGGCCATTACTAATATCGATAGAAAATTTATATATAGTCATGTTTTCAATAACCGTGTATTCAAATATTATGTCATGGTTTATAACAAAGATATCGAAGGTCTTGGTAACGATATTTACGTTTGCTTATATCAAGATTACTATTCGATCGAAGACCAAATAGAAGAAGAAAGAAAAAAACAGGGCATTCCTGCTACGATGCCGCTCGATTTAAAAATTTTCCAAACGTTGTTTTATAATACTTTTGACATAAACAATAAAAAAATAGCCAAATTTTTAAAAGAGTTGAAAAAACTGCCGTTTTTCTGGTTTTCGGCAATAAAACCCATTCAAGAATTTGCCGTACTCAATATCGATAGAACACCCCTAAAAGAATCTATAAGAGAAATACCAGCCTTAAAGAAATGTGATCTGACTCAATTCTTCGAAATGATGGACGAAGCTATGGACGAAATGCCATCTGGTGCGCTCAACGGTTTAACACCCAATCAAGCTAAAGAATTTTATTTAGAAAACGAAAAAATAAAACAAGAAAAACGGGCAAACTATATCGAACAACAAAATGCTTGCCTTTCGCCCAAAGATACGGATTTATTTTATAAAATATACTTTGCTTTATTGGAATATACCAACAAAAAATATGAGATCAAAAAAGGATTAAAAATATATAAAAGTCATCATGTCGATCCGTATGAGTTGCATGATGTCATAGAAAGATTTTGGGAATCGAAAGATTTGTTAGTTTCCGAGTTCTGTGCATCTAATCCATATAAATTTGACGAAGAAGAATTAAAAATAACGTCCGATTTCAAAAAGGGATTTAGAGAAATAGTGATTATTGCCAAATTCGAACACGAATTTACTGCCATAATGAGTAAAGATAAAACCTATATGATCAAAGGGCTTACTACCAATTTAGACAAGGTCGTCTCCTATGAAAAACTGCCTCTTCCCGTGGTGACCGCAATTATTCCGTTTAAAAATGTATTGGTATACGATGGCATCCTGGCAGAAATGAGTATAAAGATGGACAACAACTTTGCAAGAATCATCGAAGAGCAGTATTCACACTCGATGAAGTATTATCACTTTTAAATACGTTGGATACACAAGTTAAAATTCGATCAAAATAGATTTATAAAAAACCAAAGATAACTTTGACAAAAGGAATTGTATAACTTTTAATGATCGATCATATAGCTCTAAAATTTTTATAGAGCTCTTTTTTAATCATATGTATTTTCAAATCCAAGTCACATTCATCGATGATCAGCACTCGATAAAAAAGCACTCCCTTCTTATCTAGCTCGTCTATTTGATAGAAGCAAATAGATTTCTAAAAACAGTATTTTTTGTTGATATAGATTGGATTATTATGAAACGACCATGTAAAAAGATCGCTATTTTGTAAAAAGGTGTGGCGTTTTGGCGTCAGTGATGTTATAATATATAAGGTGATAGTATGAAGGATATTAGAGTTAGTATAAGATTGACTAAAGAAGAACATATAAAATTTAAAACTATTGCAACAAAAAGACAAATATCGATGCAAGATTTATTGAGAGGATATGTCTTAAAGGAAATTAAAAAAGAGGGGGCGAAAAAATGAGCAAGCATATTAAAGCCATGTCGTTATTTGCAAATGTAGGAATTGCTGAAACATATTTAGATAAAGAGAATATTGAAGTTGCTATTGCCAACGAATTGGATCCAAAACGCGCAGAGTTTTATAGATATTTATATCCTAATACAAATATGATTGTTGGTGACATCACACGAAAAGACATCAAAGAGGAACTTATTTTGCAGGCAAAAAAAGAAAAGATAGATTTAATTATGGCAACACCCCCATGTCAAGGCATGAGTACAGTTGGGAAAAAAGATAAAAAAGATATACGAAACACACTGATAAAACACGCGATAGATATTATAAAGGAAGTGAAACCAACGTATGTTTTTTTAGAAAATGTTCCTGAACAACTCATAACGAAAATCGAATACGATGATGAAGAAATTTTAATCCCCGATTACATAAAGCTTGAATTGGGAGATATTTATAATTTTAATGATAATTTTGTGATCGATGCTTCGGACTACGGTGTTCCTCAAATGAGAGAAAGGGCAATTATTTTGCTGACTAAAAAAGGAAAGAATTTTATTTGGAATTTTCCTCAAAAAGATAAAAAGATTATAACTTTAAGAGATGTTATCGGTGATTTACCTTCCCTCGATCCAGAATTATATGACCTCTCATATGAAGAACAATTGAAAATATTCCCCGATTATGAGAAGAAAAAAAGGGAAGGACTGAAAGTATCCAAATGGCACTATCCACCCAAACATATCTATAGACATGTTTATAGTCTCATCCATACACCGAGTGGTCAAACAGCATTTGATAATATCGATAAATATAAAACTAAAAAGAAAGACGGGAGTTTTACAAGGGGTTTTAAAAATACGTATAAGAGACAGTCGTGGGATAAACCCGGCTATACCATTACAATGTACAATAGAACAATAGGCTCTCAGAATAATGTTCATCCTGGAAGACCGATAGGTAAAGACGCAGAAGGATATGAAATATATTCTGATGCTAGAGTTCTAACTATTTATGAGTTGATACTCGTCACATCATTACCCGAAAACTGGAATATTCCCGAATGGGCAAGCGAACATTTTATAAGACAAGTGATCGGCGAAGGTATTCCACCCCTTTTAGTACAAAAAATTATGCATCAACTGGTGATAAACGATGATTAAGCTAAATGGATTATCTTTGTTTGCAAATGTAGGAGTAGCTGAAACTTATTTGAAGGATACTGGAATAGATATTAAGGTTGCAAATGAAATAGAACCGAGACGCGCTGAATTTTACAAACATTTATATCCCGACACGAATATGATCATCGGGGATGTTACTGATAAAGAAATTAGTCACAAAATAATTGAAGAAAGTAAAAAGTGTAATGTCGATTTTGTTATTGCTACACCACCTTGCCAAGGCATGAGTTTAGCTGGAAAGATGGATAAATTCGATAAGAGAAATCAACTGATATCTTATGCCATCGAAATAATAAAAGAAATTAAACCAAAATATATACTTTTAGAAAACGTTCCTCAACTTTTGAGGACAAAAATTGAAATCGATAATGTGATAATATCTATTCCGGAGTATATTCATAGAGAATTAGATGAATTGTACAATTTCGCAAATCAAAATATAGTCAGTGCCATGGATTATGAAGTTCCTCAGATGAGAAAAAGAAATATTTATTTACTCTCAAGAAAAGATATGCAATACATATGGCAAATGCCCGCTAAGAAGAAACTGATTACTTTAAAAGAGGCTATTTATACCTTGCCTTCGGTTGATCCATTTTTGAAAGAAGGACTGGATGAGACTCTCAAATTGTTTCCAGATTATTTGATAAAAAAAGATATTGCCGAAAAAGTTTCTAAATTCCATAGACCACCGATTCATGCCAAAAAGCATGTTATAGCTATGATGCATACACCTTCTGGATGCACTGCATTTGATAATGAAATATTTTATCCCAAAAAAGATGATGGAACTAAGGTCAATGGACATTATAATACATATCGAAGATATGATTGGAACAAACCGGCAAGAACTATTACACAAAATAACGGAGTAATTTCATCATTGTGCTGTGTCCACCCTGGAAAGCCATACGAGCAAGATGGCATGACACTATATTCCGATCCCAGATGTCTCACTTTATATGAATTATTTATAGTTTTTTCTCTTCCTAAAGATTGGAATGTACCCGATTGGGCAGATGATAGATTTATAAGACAAGTGATCGGCGAAGGAATTCCTCCAATGCTCATAAAAAATTTGGTTCAAGAATTGATGAACAATATATAAAAAAATGGAAGCGATCATGACTTCCATTTATTTATAGTATTTTGTAAAAAGTTCTTCAAAGGAAATGTTTATGCCTACCGATTTAAGTTCTTTTTCTTTTAAATCATATAATTTTTTTAATAATTTTATTCTTGTCTCATAGTTACCTAAATGAATTGCCGAATGACACGTCGGACAAATTGAAACGATATTTTCTATTCTATCGAGATTAATAGAAAAATCTTTCTGTGCAGACATGGGAATCAAATGATGTGCTTCCATAAAAGGCTTACCTTCTTTTGATATAAAAGTCTTATGATTATGATCTACTAAACATAAATACTTTGCTATATCCAATGCTGTTTTTGAAATGCGAGGGTTAGTTATATATTTAAGCCCTTTATCGACTTTAATGGATTTGGGAACTCTATTGTTTTGTAACTTAAATCTTTCTCCATTGATGTCGTATTTATATGATTCGATTACTTTATTTTGGCTGACATCTGCAAGTAATGGATCGTCTGTTATAGCCAAGTTTTCATCGTATTCTTCGCGCAATGTCAATACCAAATCTGGTTTCCTATTATAAATGCTCAGATGTTTAATTTGCTCCAAATAGTTATTAGCTGTATAGTCGGAAAGTTCATATACGTTTCCATTTTTTTTAACTATACCTAATGAAACCAACAATATTGAAAATTTGACATCGTGATATTTGTGAGAAACATTGATTGGAATTTTTATATCTATATTTCCTCTTTTTTTTGATTCTATAATCGCATCATTATAATCGATATTTAAATCGTGCGTTAAATACAACAAATATGCAAAGTCATCGCCTGTAATGCCTTCTAAATCGACAATTGCTTTCAGAAATAATTTTGGTGGATCTATATCAGAATCGCTAGATTTTGTGGCAAAATTATTTCTTCCAAAAGAATTGTTAATTATTGAGTTCATTATTATATCTCGTTGCAAATCGTCATCGTTTTGTAGATAAGCATCGTAAAATTTGATTCCCGCATCCGTAATGCGAGATTTGCCTGATCTGCCACTATAATCGTATTCGGCTAAGCCAAAATATCTTACCAATTCTGGTTGTTTTACTAAATAAGCTTCATCTTGAGCACCTTTACTTAGGTATGGTAATAGCTTTTGTATTTCAATTTTAAAATTTTCATTACTATACCACTCTTCGCCATTTTTATATGAATTGTATAAAAGCTGTAATGAAGCATAGAAAGCATCTTTTTGTCCTGTTTGTTTTGGCATTATCAATTTTTTGCTCACTAAAATCACCTCAAAACAATTGTATCATAAATATTCATAAATAGAAAAAATTCTTTAACAACAACTATTTACAACGTGAAAAAAATGGTAATAAAATGTTTATGATCATTATGATAACATTAGGCAATTACATAGTTTTATATAAAAAGCTTCCATTTTATGGTATTTAATGCTAGAATAACGACATAACCAAAAGGGGTGCAGTATGGAGATAACCGATAAACTTCAAAAAGAAATAACCGAGACGGCCTATCTAAACCAAGAGAATACTTTTAGATATAGACCGATCATGCGCTTTTTTTATCAAAAACATGAACAAGCTGAGAACTGGCTATATAAAGAAGATGTCTATGAAGCTCTTGCCCCGCATATACCGGACTATACGATCGACGACTGCCAAAGAGACTTGGACTTTCTAGTTTCCAAGATGTCGCTTTCGCCGGTTCAAGACACCGAAAATGCCAACACATTGGACAAATTCAAATACAAAAATTTCCGCTACCAAATGACAGACTATGCCATCGAAATAGAACGCACGACTATTAGATTAGAAGAACTCATCGTAAAAGTCGCGTCCCTCGAGCCACGTCTTTTCGAAAGAATTAAAGCACAACTCAAAAAGATTTTGAACATTGCTGGCTTGTCAGAAGGAGATATATATGAAATGTGGGGCGACCTTACGGGCGATTTTGATAACCTCAACCACAATTATCAAGACTTTATCAAAAAATTTCACGAAGCAAAGACCGAAGAACTGCTTCAAAGTGAGGCTTTCATTTCTAAAAAGAACGAACTCGTTCGCTATCTCGAAGACTTCATAAAAGAATATATCAAACACAGCAAAGAAATTAAAGGAATACTCGAAGATATCACCGATGAAAAAGTATCTTATCTCATGGACAGTTTAGTGAACTATCAAAGAAAGGCACCTAAAATTAGGCCTGACTTCGACTACGACTACTTAAGACAAGTAAACCTCGGAAAATGGATGAGTCTATCGAAGTGGTTTATAAGTTCTAAAGGTCCAAGCGAGGGCGAAAGACTTTTAAATGCCACCAACAACATTATCTCTAAAATAACCAAATATGCCTCTAGTCTCATCGAGCTTCACGGCAATATGGTAAACAGAAAAGAAGATTATAAATATCTTTGCCACCTCTTCGACGAACAGACGACCATCGAAGATGCTCAAAAACTTGGATGTGCCGTCCTCGGAGTCGATATAGTGAGACATTTTAAAGGGACGAGTATGCTCCAAAGCGATTATATAGTTTCAAGTCTGTCGGTCGAACCTATTTATATAAAAATTGACCCTGTCAAACGAGGAATAAAAACTGGGAGTACTAAAGAACCGATTAAGGATAAAAGTAAAGAAAAAGAGCTCCTTCTCGAAAACTTCAAACGCGAAGAAAATAGAAGAAGAGAAATACTGACTAACTTTATTGCCGATGGTAAAAAGGAATTGACAGGCCAAGTGGAAATTCTTCCTGAGGAAAGAGATTATATCTTTAGACTTCTAGAAAAATCGAAAAGGCATTTGGAAAGAGATGTTTTTACTGGTATTGACCCGATATTCGGGAAAAAATATACCATAAAATACACGGATGGTCGTTGCCAATTAAAAGCTACAGATGGTACTTTTGAAATGGATGCCATCGAGATAGTATTCGGAGGATGAGATGGAAGAAGTATCACTAGAAAAAGAAATGAATCTACTCTTAAACAATTTTTGGATCACGAAAGATACCGACAAAGAAAACTATTATCTTCTAAAAAAGAGTCAAGACAAGATAAGAGATTTTATGCATAGGACTGCCGGTAACAAACTGATCGTTCACGATCGCTTCATCAAACTTGAGAAGATTCCGGCTAATGCCCGCAAAGAATTTGGCATAAATACATTTACTAGAGTTTTAGACTATGTCATTCTCTTCATAATGCTCATTTATCTAGAAGATAAGACGAGAGGCGACAAATTTATCCTATCTGAACTTATCGAGTACATCAAAAATACAGCTGTTACGTTGAACCTTGAACACATACCTAACTGGGATAATGCCTCGGACCGTCGAAGTCTAATCCGCATAATTGATTACCTGATCGGACTCAATGTTATGTTCCTTCGTGACCAAGACAGCAAAAGTTTCCAAGAAAATGCCGAAGCAGATGCATTATACGAAGCCACTGGACTTGCGAACTATGTCGTGCCATCGTTCGATTTCGATATCTACGACTGCAAGACTCCCGAAGATTTTCTCGACTTAGAATGGAAAGACCAAGATTTCGAGAAAGGCGAAGTACGCAAATACAAAGTTTATCGCCATCTATTATATGCTCCGGCGACCACCAAAGATGAGATAACTTGGGGAGAAGAAGACTATGTTAAGCATCTCCACAAAGCGATCGAAAAAGAATTACAAGAAAAGATCGGTTTGGAAGTCGAAATTACTAAAAATATGTTTATGACTTTTTCGGACGAATATGCGGTTCAAAAAGAATATTTTCCGAACACAAAAAATATGAGTGACCTGATCTTGCTTATCAACAAGATGCTCAAAGATTACAAGACGAACAAAAGCATCGAAGTAGAAGAAGATGAGACGTTCACGTTATCTCGAGGAGAATTTGATACGATTATTCGAACCGCAAGAGAAGAAAAAACTGCATATTTTAGCAAAAAGTATACGGATATTCCTCTCAACAAATTGTTCGAAGAAGTCTATGTCGCTATGGAATCGTACCATTTCATAATGCAAAAAGAAGATACGATAATCGTGTATCCATTAGTCGATAGATTTATCGCAAAAATAGAAGAAAATAAAAAAGCTGAATATGAACAGCTCGCAAATGAAGGTGAAAATGATGAATTATAAACCCACGAGAATAGGACTACTAAATTTCTGGTTATATGACGACGAAGAATTCGATTTTGCCGATGGCAAACTGCTCCTACGAGGAGAAAATGGCTCAGGTAAATCGGTCACCATGCAGTCATTTATACCACTCATTTTAGATGGAAATAAATCTCCTAAACGGTTAGATCCGTTTGGAAGCACGGACAAGCACATCGAAGCCTACCTTCTAGGAGGCTATGACACGGAGCAAAAAGATGAAGCGACCGGTTATCTATATATGGAGTTCTATGAAGAAGAATCCTTAAAATATGTTACTATCGGTATGGGACTCCACGCCAAAAAAGGAAGACCTGTCGACTTCTGGGGGTTTGCTATCACCGACGGAAGACGCATAAATAGGGATATTTTCCTCTACAAAAATCGCGTACAGAAGATCCCTTTGAACAAAAATGAACTGCGTTCGGAACTCGGAACCGCCAATATTCTCGTCGACACGACTAAAGAATACAAGAAGATGGTAAACAATCTTCTCTTCGGCTTCCAAAACATCGAAGATTACGACGAATTCATAAACGTCTTAATTCAACTCCGCAGTCCAAAATTATCTAAAGACTACAAGCCTACCGTTTTGATGGGAATTCTAAGTAAAGTCTTACAACCACTTACTGAAGATGACTTGCGTCCACTTTCTGACGCCGTCGAAGAGATGGACAATACGAAGGAAAAGATAGAGCAACTAAAAAAGCACCTCAAACAATTATCTTATTTGATGCAATCATACAGAAATTATAACGAATCGATCCTCTATAAGAAGGCTAGCAACTACAAAGAAAGTTTGTCAGAAGTCAAAAAAGCTGAGTCCGAACTAGCAGAATTGGAAACCACGATCGACTCGTCGAAAAAGAGAGTATCGGAAATCGATGAAAACCTCGAGTCGCTCGAAGTTGAACTGGAAGCAGCCAAAAAATCCCGCGCCGAACTCGACAGCAAAGATTTAGATAGCAACATCCAAAAAGTCAAAGAATTAGATGAGACAATCGCTAACTTGAATAGAGAGCTTGCAAGACTCACCAATAGACAAAGCGAACAGGAAAATAGAAAAATAGACACGGAAAACAAAAAGAAAGTTTATGAAGACGAAGCAAACAACCTCGACAGAAGAATATCTAAAGCGATAAATTCGATCGAATCGCTCTGTGACGAGGTCATGTTCAAAGAGCCGATCCTTCTTTTAAAAGACTTCCAAAAAGATAAAAAAAATGAAATCGACTTCGAGTCTATGTTACAGAGGACACGAAACTATAGTCAGAAATTGAGTCAAGTTCTCGCTAAATTAAAAGAAAAGACCGCCAAAGAGATATCGCTCGGTGAAATCGAGACCGAATTAGATGGTCTCAATAAAGAACAAAACGAGCTCTTGCGCGAGCTGGAAAAAAGCCACAATTCTTTAGATGAAATACTTATGACTATGCGTGACGAAATTCTCACCCTCGAAAAGACCAACCGCTTTGTCAAATTCAATGAAGAAGAAAAGAGTAGACTTTTGAGCCCGACCATCGACTTCTCGAAGAAAAACTATGCCGAAGCCAAAATGTTCTACTTGAATCTTGCCGATGCCTACTATAAAGAAGCGAATAGAGAGTATTATCATATCGAAAATAAATTAAAAAGTGCTCGCGAGAATCTCAGTACGTTACAAAGCGAGTTAGAAGAACTGAAAAATCGCAAAGAAGAAGAAATAGTGTTGGATGTCGAAGAACAGGAAACTTATTCTTTCTTAGCTAGTCAAAATATAGCTTTTATTCCTTTCTATAAAGCTGTAGATTTTAAGGCCGGGCTTGAGGCTGAAACAAAAGACCATCTCGAATCTACTTTATATAAATCTGGACTCTTAAGTGCATCGATAATTGCACCTGAGAATTTGCCTAAAGTGAAAAATCATAAGGGAACATTCATAATACCTGGTCCAAAGAAAAAGAACAACTTAACCGCATATTTCGAATGTGCCAAAGATGTCGAATTCGACAAAAAGACGATACAAGGAGTTCTCGAATCTTTGAGCATCGATGAAGACGAACTCATATCTTTTTCGGAAAATTCATATAAAATGGACAACATATATGGCTATGGCTCACACGCCGAATCGCAAAAATACATCGGTATCCTTGCCCGCATTCAAGCTCACCAAAAGAAAATTGAGGATAAATTAGAGATTATAAAGGCAGCCGAAGATACCAAAGCCCAACTAGAACATCTCTTAGATAAGAAAAAATCGGAATTGCAAGAAATCGAACACGAGAAAACGTTATTCCCTTCTGAAGCAAGAGCCGAAGAGATTTTGATAGAAGAGAATAAAATCGAAGTTAAACTCGATATCAACAAAAAGAACATTGCTACCTCTGAAGAAAAAGCATCTATTTTGAATGAAGCATTAGGTACGTTATATAGAGAAATAAACGACTATAAAAATGTAATTACCCTTCCATTGAGTGAAGAAGCTATTGCCGACGCTTCTACTTCGACGACTATTTTAATAGATGAAATCAACGATTTAAAAGGCAATTATCAACAACTCATCCAAAATAGAGAACAACAATTATTTGTCGCCGACCGTTTAGACGAAATTACAGCGTCACTAGGAGAGATCTATTCTAAAACAGATGAGAATAAAAAGGCGATTCAAAAATATACGACTACGAAAAACAATATCGAAGAACTTTTAAATTCAGAAGAGACGAAAAAGCTAAGTTCTTTGCTTAGATCGCTCGACGAAAAGATCGACACGATACCAAAGAACCAAGGCGACTTGAGGCAGGAGAAGGGGACTCTCATATCTGCCTTATCTAATTACGAAAATACGATAGAGGCCGGTCGCAAAGCACACTCATTGAAAGAAGCAGAAACAAAAATCTATGAAGATATATTTAGACGCGAATACGATCTGCATTACGTCATGGATGACACTGGAGAATCTGGTGATCTAGCTAATATAGTGCTCGACAAACTGAGTTCTAAGAAGGACTCCGACGAGAGAACACTTTTCGAAAACTTCGTCGACAATTACAACAAATACAAAAACGAGCTCGCAGAGTATAAACTATCGTACAAGACGATTTTCGAACATATGGAAGAAGATGAACATCTTAAATCTGTCTACGATACTGCCACCAGAAAAGATTACACGGCTGTTTACCAAGGTCGCTCTGTGAACCTCTTCGCACTTGAAAAAGAACTTGCCGAAGCGATAACAGAAAACGAACAGATCATAAGCGAACAAGACCGCAATCTTTTCGAAGAGATTCTTCTAAAAACGGTAGGCAACAAGATCCGCGAGCATATCGACGACGCCAAGAATTGGGTCAAATCGATAAACAAGATCATGAAAGATATGCAAACTTCGAGTGCACTTTCGTTCCAACTCGAATGGCATCCTAAAGACAAAGATTCGATCGACGAGATCGACACGCGTGAACTCATCAAACTTTTCAACATCGATCCGGATATGATCAAACCTTCGGATAGTGACAAATTGATTAAACACTTCCGTTCTAAACTTAAAAACCGCATCGACGAAGATACCCACGAAAGTTACTCCGATATCATCTTTGAAATTTTAGACTACCGCAACTGGTTCGAGTTCAAAATGTATTATATAAGGACGGGCGAAAGCAGACGCGAGCTTACCGACAAAGTCTTCTCAGTATTTAGTGGTGGAGAGAAAGCTAAGACGATGTATCTACCACTCTTTACAGCGGTATGTGCTAAATTACAAAGTGCACATCCATATGCCCCGCGCCTCGTCGCGCTAGATGAAGCATTCGCCGGAGTAGATGATGCGAACATTCGCGAAATGTTTGGGATTATGGACTCTCTAAATCTCGATTACATTCTTACATCTCAAGCCCTTTGGGGAGACTTCGATACCATCAGAGAACTGGGCATATCGGAATTGTTACGACCTAATAATTCCTCTGTAGTGGGAATCAGACGCTACCACTGGAACGGTCACGTAAAAGAAGTAGTGCAAAAGAGGGCACTAAACGATGAACCTATGGACTTATTTTAAGGAACACAAAGCCTTCGATAGGCTAATGAATGCCCTCAAAGACAAATACATATCTTTGGGGCGCTATAGTGGAACCATCGAGTTAAAAAAACTGACCTCGTCCGAAGCAGAAAAATTATCCAAATTCTTTGGAATCAAACTGCTCGCCGGTCAAAACTTCAAAACCTCTTTTTCTAAAATAGAAAAGAGACTCGAGAACACTCTTTATGAAGACTTCACCTGGGAGGAACTGTTTACGAACTATTTTGGAGTACATCTTGTTCCTAAATCAACAATAAAAAAACAAAGAATCGAAGATGAACAAGAATTTTTTAGAAGTGTAACCATAAACCTATCCGAACCATTAAAACGGGAATTTCTAAAGATCATAGAGGAAAAAGATCCTATTCACAACACAATGGTAAAAAGATATCATAAGGAAAAAAACTTTAAAAAAGAGCTGTCTTACATTTTAGATATCGCAGATCATTTAGAAGAACTTGCCCCGAGCACACTTCCCTTAATCGCAGCTCGCACAGGTAATCCACACTTTCTAGATATGAATACACAGAACAATAACCTGTTTATAAAGATTTTAGCTAGATATAAAAGACTAGAAGAGCCGACCACCAATCAAGAAAAGATAAACTTCCTATCAGAATTCGGGATCGGTGTGGACGATTTATCTAACTATGCAATTACTTATATGCTCGATAGTAATACTCCTTTAATAAAGAGTTTTAAAGAGGCTAAAGAACCTTTGAACATAAATCTCCATAACATTGGTAGAATAGGTGAGCTGTACACTGACTCGAAACACGTATTCGTTTTCGAAAATCCGTCCATTCTATCGAAGTTGCTTTTCTTAGAAGCACCAATTATCATCACCTCCGGCAACCCGAACTATGTAATATATAAATTGCTCGATAAGCTTTCACAATGCGGAGTCAATATCCATTACAACGGTGACTTCGATCCGGAAGGTCTCCTCATTGCCAACAACCTCAAAAAAAGGTATCCCAATCTACTACTGTTCTGTTATGATGAAGTGGATTACTATAATACTTTATCTGGTAATATTTTAAATAACCATAGACTGAAGAAATTGCGGGGAATAGAGAATCCAACTTTACTGAAAATCTCCGACTTACTTATAAAAGAAAAGAGATGTGGATACCAAGAGAACAATGTAGACAAAATAAAGGACTACATTATAAAAGTTCTAAATAAATAAAATACAGAAAGGAAAAGATTATATGAAAAATTTATTTATAAAAGTAAATTCTCACTCGCAAAACATATTTTTAATAAATCAATAGATTAAAAATAAAATTAAATTCGGTTATGAATGGGAAAATCTTGCTTCGACAGTTTCAGGATTCGAATTATATGAAACTACTGAAGATGATTTCAATTATGAAAACACGGAAAATAAAAAAATGATTGCCTCAGTAGAATGAAGATTTTACGACATAGCTTATGCCCTTAATAATGGTATAGATTTATTTGCTGTATTCGATGAACCAGACGCGGATAGTGCTAGTTTGATAGAATATCTCCTCGATGAAGATGGAGACATAAAGGAAAAATTCCAAGCCATTGGATTAAATATTTATTATCTTGAAAGACTTGGGGGGCAAGATGAATATAAGAATCAAGGGTATGCAAAAT
>CAZKKM010000005.1:0-30748 GCA_964553435.1 uncultured Muribaculaceae bacterium
ATGTACCAAATTATCTTCAGATAAAATTGCCAATATTATGTCATTGCTTTAAAAAATTTCATCTTAAGTTGTAAACCTATGTATTTGAGAATGTGTAAAAATTTGTGTTTTAGGAAATTTGTTGTATAATATTTATGAAATGAGTGATTTTATGTCATTAGTAGTAAACGGACATAGTGTGTCTGTGATGGCGATCGTGAGTTTCTTTGTCAGCCTCTTGTTGGTACCCATTTGCAAGAAGGTTTCGATTCACATAAATGCAATGGATGTACCCAATGCACGCAAGGTACACAAGAAGCCCATGCCGCGACTCGGTGGATTGGCCATCTATTTATCGTTTTTGATATGTTACATGTTCTTTGGAGTAGTAACGACCGAGATGTTGTCCATCGTCATAGCTAGTTTTGTCATAGTGCTCTTCGGGATAATCGACGACATCAATCCGATGAAAGCCCGTTATAAACTGGTGGGACAACTCATAGCTGCCGGTATAATCGTGTTTTATGGAAATATACTTTTGAAAGAAGTATATCTTTTCGATTATTATATCAACTTCGGAGGTCTTTCTCCGTATCTAACCATTTTCTTTATCGTCGCTTGTATCAATGCAATAAATTTGATAGACGGACTAGATGGATTGGCTGGAGGAATAGCAACTATCTATTTTACAACAGTGTCCATCATAGCTATTTTGACGAACAGAATAGGTGGGTTGGACATTACGATTAGCATTTTAATGGCAGGCGCAACATTCGGTTTTTTGGTTTTTAACTTTCCACCCGCAAAGATATTCATGGGCGATACAGGAAGTCAATTTCTCGGTTTTATCGTTTCCATCATATCTCTTTTGGGATTTAAGAATGTCACTTTCAACAGTTTGGTCGTGCCAATTATAATCTTGGCAATTCCAATTTTCGATACGTTATTTGCCATTTTGAGAAGATTCTTAAAAGGCGAATCGATTGGAACTCCCGACAAAGAACATTTCCATCATCAATTGCTCAAAATGAAGTTTTCGACGAGGACGACTGTACTCATCATCTATGCGATAGATATTGCCTTTGCAAGTGTTTCTATTTTGATTACACTCGGGGATAATCAAGTGGCAAGTTACCTATATATCGGGCTCGCCTTATTGCTGATTTTTATAGTATGGAAGACCGATATTTTGTTCGAACATAAAAAGCGAAGGTTAAAAGACATCGAAAAGAAAAACGAAAAACGATATTTATCGAAATAAACTGAGTCATTCAGTTTTTTTACGAGCGAAAAAGGTTTATTTATGGGATTTTCTTGACTTTTTCACTAATGTATGTATAATATACTGCACTTGAAGAAGGGGGTCTTTCAAATGGAAAAATGGGAAGATTATTATAAGATATTGAATGTCGATAGAGAGGCAACTCAAGAGGAGATCCGCGAGGCTTATCTCAAATTGGCAAAAGCATATCATCCGGATAGTGTTACGGGAAATGAACATATGATGAAACTCGTAGGAGAAGCATACGAAGTATTATCGAATGTTCGTAAGAGAACTGTTTACAACATAAATTGGGATAAGAAAAATGGCTATGTGAGCAATCAGATGAGCTTACCTGGCAGGGTTTCTTCGACGGCAGGACTTGCAAAAAGAGACTCTTCGAGTATAGTACCAGCTGGAAGCACTTGGTTAGATCATTATAAGGCTTTGAATGTAGATCGTGGCGCTACGCAAGAAACTATAAAAGAGGCTTATTTGGCAGTATTGAAGAATTGTCAAAATGGAGCTTTCGGTCAAAATGCTGAGTTGAGCGGACAAATAATGGCCTTTGCCGAGACTGCTTACGATGTACTTGGAGATTCTGTTAAAAAGGCAAAATACGATGAGGAATGGGATAAAAAAAATTTGGCCAAACCTCATAAAAAAACAGTACAGAAGGTTGTCGAGAAAAAACCTTTTGAACAAGTAGAAGTTCAAAAGAGAAGTACAGCACCTGTGGGAACCGTTTATAAACAAGAGGTAGTGACACGTCCACAAGTCGATGTGGAAATAGTCAAGCCCCAAAAAATGAATTTACAGAAAAGGGCTAATACGGGGGTAAGACTGGACCGAGAACTCAATAAGGAGGTATCGACTCCAATGGAGGGATTCTTCATATTCGGTTCGAATAAACCACCGAGGACTTTGGTCTCTTACATAAATGCTGCTCTTTTGGAAAGAGACAAATTGCCTTATAGACCGGGACCTGCTGCAACTACATATCATTATTTACAAGGTATGTATGGAGTTTTCTTAAGCGATTATACTTTTCAGTTTGCTTTTCAATCTGAATACATCGGTTTCCTTGTAAATACTTATCAATTAAAATCATGCTTCGGTAAAAATGAAATGACAAAAGATTATTATAGAGAGGAAAGACCGTGGTTAAAATCAGGCGAGTTATTTAAAATCAACGGGCAGAAAGGATTCGTCATACCGGCGGATAGGTTGATACCGACCGATTTGACTGAACTTTATAGGGGTGATCGAATAGTCTATACGCACAATATGATGTATGTAAAGGATTTGATTACTCGCATTATATTGTCGAACCCAGATCTGTTGGATGATTACTTTAATAAGTCTGTAAATTTCGGTGGAATGTAGCTTATAGATTCGATTCGATCGGATCTTTCTTTTGGAGAAAAACGTTGCTAAAATAGCAAATGTATGTTAGAATAGGAAACGAAATCAGGTGAATTTATTATGGAAATGGCACTTTTAATATTATCGGTAATATTGATAGCTTTAGTTCTCTTACAAGGAAACAAGGCATCCGATGCTGGAGCTGGACAAATTATCTCTGGAGGAAATTCAGAACTTTTCCAAGCTCAGAAAGAAAGAGGAATAGAGTTATTTGTTAGTCGTCTCACTTTGGCAGTGGGAACTGCTTTCATGATTTTGGCATTCTTGATCATGTTCACAGCATAGTTTTAAATTATGTGTTTAGATTCTTCGGTTACCGAAGATTTTTTTTCGCGGCAAAGTAAATTTTTGTACCTGAAGTGATGCTTTTTTTGAAAACCAAAACTACTTTCATTTTATTCTACGTTTTGGTATAATTGTTACGGTGTTTAAGAATATACAAACTTTGACAATCGAAGATGTCGTAAAACTTGAAGTTAACATTAAATTATTCGGATGGATATTTTTCTAATGAGTTCAAAAAGAGTTCAAGTACCGACAAAATGTCGAGTTAAAATACACATAAAAAGAAAGAGTGATAAATCATGAAAGAAAGAGTTCTTACAATGCTTAAGACTTTGAACAATGCTGTGACGGTAGAAGAATTGGTCTCTAAAATGGGAGACGTCTCGGCAGAGGATATAAGAAATGTGCAAACTGTACTCAACGAATTGGTACAGTCGTTCGAAGTGTATTACACGAACAAGGGAAAGTACATACTATTCGAGAATGCTCAGGATATTTTCGTAGGCGAAATTTCCGTTCATCCAAAGGGATTCGGGTTTCTTTTGTTACCTGGAGATGATGTACACATCGATAGAAATATGTTGAACGGTGCGATAGATGGAGATAAGGTAATAGTTGAGGTAACCGAGAAGAAACCTAAATTGGAAGGCCGCGTTTTGCGTATCGTAGAGAGAAATCTCAACAATTTGGTCGGAGAAATAAAATTCATTCATGGAAAACCATTCTTGGTCTTAGAAGATAAACGCAAACTGGTGTTGGAAATCGATGCCAAAAGTGCGAGGGATTGCGTCGAAGGTACGATTGCGGTCGTCAGTATAATAAAAGAAATCAAAAAGAACTATTATTTAGCACGAGTCACAGATGTGATAGGACACAAGGATGATGCTGGAGTGGATATTTTGACGATAGCCTACAAACATGAAATATATCCCGATTTCAGCAAAAGAACTTTGGAAGAAGTGGAGAAGATTCCTTCGGAGGTCGCACCACACGAACTCGAAGGACGACGAGATCTTACGAATAAGAGAATATTCACTATCGATGGAGCCGATACCAAAGATATCGACGATGCGATAAGCATCGAACGCAAAGGAGAGAATTATCTTTTAGGGGTGCACATTGCAGATGTCAGTCACTATGTCAAAGAGAAGAGTGCTCTAAATGAGGATGCTCTTACGCGAGGAACCAGTTCTTATTTGGCGGATACGGTCATACCGATGTTACCACATAAGCTTTCGAACGGAATATGTTCTTTGAACGAGGGAGTCGTTCGTCTTACAGAATCTTGTGTGATGGAAATAAATTCCAAGGGGGAAATAATAGATTTTGACATCTTCGAAAGTTATATTAAATCTTCCAAGAAGATGACATATGCGGCTGTAAATGACATCGTAATGAGAAATATTGTGCCTGAGGGGTACGAGCCTTTCGCCAGCGAATTAAAGATGATGAATGAACTCGCTCATATATTGAAGGACAGACAAGTGCGAGAAGGATCTATAGATTTTGAGCTCGACGAAGCGAAAATCTATTGTGATGAGAACGGCAGAGCCTGTGAGGTCAAGCGCATAGTTCGCGAGGACGGTGAAAAGATGATCGAACAATTCATGATCGCCGCCAACGAGACGGTCGCGACGTGTATCAAAAATATGGATTTGCCTTTCATCTATCGCGTGCATGATGTGCCGAGCGAAGAGAAAATTCAGGACTTCATGAAGTTCGTATCACTTTTGGGTTATCAGGTCAATGCTAAACTCAAAGATATAACTCCGAAGACGATGCAAAGTATTCTCGAGCAACTGAAGGATAAGAAAGAATATGAAACTTTGTCTTCGACTCTTTTGAGAAGCATGAAGAAGGCCAAGTATCAAAGAGAAAATATCGGACATTTTGGACTTGCCAGCAAGTGTTATACGCATTTTACAAGCCCGATTAGACGTTATCCCGATTTGTTGGTACACAGATTGCTTAGAAGATATCTTTTCGATCATGATCTCGAGGACGTGAGCTTCTTGGAACCTGTCATCGATGTCATCGCAGAGCAATCGAGTGCCAGAGAGTTGGCCGCGATCGAGGCCGAAAGAGAAGTCGACGATATGAAGATGGCCGAATACATGGAGGGACATATCGGCGAAGAATATGATGGGAAAATATCTGGTCTCACCAACTTCGGCATGTTTGTCGAACTCGACAATTTGGTCGAGGGTATGGTACACATCAGTGCCATTGGAGACGAATTTTTCCATTATAATGCCGACATCATGGCAATAGTAGGAGATACATCTGGGAAGATGTACCGATTAGGAGATTCTGTCAAAGTCAAAGTCGTAGGAGCTAGCAAACAAGAGAAGCAAGTCGACTTCGAAATAGTCGGGGGTGAGGAAAGTGGAGATAAAAAACCGCAAGGCGAGATTTAATTATTTTATAGAGAAGACGTATGAAGCAGGAATAGTTCTTACTGGGACGGAAATAAAATCCATAAGAAAGGGCAGTGCCAACTTCAACGATGCGTACATCAGAATCAAGAATAAAGAAGCTTTCATAGTCAACATGTATATCGCCAAATACGAAGAGGGCAACAGGTTCAATCATGATGAACGAAGAGAAAGAAAACTTCTCATGCACAAGTCCGAGATAAAGAGACTGGGAACCGAAATACAGACAGCTGGGTACACTTTGGTTCCTTTGAGATTGTACTTTAAGGGGAATTATGCCAAGGTGGAAATAGGTTTAGCCAAGGGTAAAAAACTCTACGACAAGCGCGAGACTATAAAGAAAAGAGATTTGGAAAGAGAAAATAGATATTGAAGATTTTTCCGGAAGGGAAGTCTTTTTTAAGCTTTTAATGGTTCGACCAAAAAATGTTGAAAAAAATGACCTTTTCCATTAAAATAGTCTACCGAAGGAGAGAAAGCATATGGAAGAATTCCAATATAAAACAAGAAAAGAACAAAATGCGATGTCGATGGAAGAATTGGGTGAATATAAAAAGGCTCAGAGAAAATACGAATATCAGAATGGTATTCCTCTCAAAGGAATAAAAATGAGGAAGATGGTTCATCCTGTCGTCGTCGGTGCACTCAAGTTGGATAGGATCACTTCTCATCAAAAAATATCTTTGATAAAGAAAAAAAAGAGACCGATAATCTTCGCTTGTACTCATATCGGTGGTAGTGATGTCGAAAGAATAGTCGAAGCATTGGGAACTCCGGCATACCTTTTCTTTGGAGATCCAGCACCGATGTACAAAGATCCGACTATCAATACTCTAGTATTTTTAAAAGGTTCTATCGATTTAGAAACGAACGATAGAGAAGATAGAAACATCGCCTTTGAAAGAGCAAAAGAGCTTTTATCAAAAGGAGGGAACCTTACTATATTTCCAGAAGGTGCATGGAATGTTTTTGAGCATCTTCCGGTAATGAAGATATTTCCTGGGGCGACAAAAATGGCAATTGAAGCTGGTGCCGATATAGTTCCTGTTGCCATAGAACAATACGATGATGAGTTTATAATAAATGTCGGCAATAAGATCGTGACAACTGCAGATATGGATTACAAATTTTTAAACGATTATCTTCGAGATGTTTTGGCAGAACTGAAATACAATATTTGGGAAACACAACCAAAATTAGTTTTAAAGCCAACTACTAATCAGATGGTTTGGGAAGGTGTTTCAGTTTCAGAGCAAGTTATGCTTCAGAAAAAGTACGATGAGCAATATAGGCAGGGGATTATAGATAAGCGCCCAGGCTATGGAACCTTAGAAGAAGTTTATAAGGCTATGTATCGCGATCCAAGCGATACGACAGCAGATGAAATAATTGCAGAAATTCAAACGCGAATCGATTTCTTGAAAGATAAAAGACGAGAACTTGTAGATTTTAAAGAAACACCTTCTAGGTATCGATCACCAAGTATAGTCGAAGAAAAAAGATTGACATATAAAAAATAAAAGAAAATTTAATTGTTATAACTACCCTTAAATGGTATAATATTCATGAAAGTAGTGTGATACCCTTGGATACTTTATTATTACCGTTTGCGGGTCTTTTTATTGCAATTTTGTTGATGGTCATCTTTTTTTCCAAAAAAAACATAAAAAATGAAGAAACAAAAATCTATTCAAAGATGTTGATAGCCAATTTTATATTTTCTTTATTGGCAATCTTTGGGTATTTAATTGCCAAAAAGACAGATTTTATAATGATCGTGTCGGTAATTCAAAAATATTATTTATCGTTGCTTTTGTTACTTACAGTTTATAGTGTACTTTATAATATGGTGATTTTAGATTTTAAAGAAAAAACGAAATCTGTTCTGACAAAAGGATTATATATTTCGTGGATGCTATTTACTGTTCTCATTTTTTTGACACCGCATACGATCATAAATGAGGGCAATATATTAGATGGTTATGGAATGGCATATAATATAGGTGTTTTTGGGTTGGTATTTTTTCTTTTGTGGCTCGTCATCACGACTATAATGATACTTTTTAAAAAGGATTTTAATCATAAAAAGGCTCTACCGTTCGTATCGTTAGTTTTATTATATGCGAGTGGTCTCATACTCAGAGTTTATATGCCATCAGCTATATTCGAAACTTTCTTCTTTTCATTTATATTTTTAATAATGTACTTTACCATCGAAAACCCTGATGTCAAGATGATAGGAGAACTCAATCTCGCAAAGGAACATGCCGAACGAGCAAATCGGGCGAAGAGCGATTTCTTATCGAGCATGTCGCACGAGATAAGGACACCTCTAAACGCGATAGTCGGGTTATCAGAAGACATGGAAAGTAGAAACAATTGTCCCGAGGATATGAAAGAGGATCTTGCCGACATAGTAAATGCCTCGCACACTTTGCTCGAGATTGTGGGAAACATCTTGGATATCAACAAGATAGAGAGTGACAAGATGGAGATAGTCGAAATTCCATATAACTTCAAAGAGGAGATATCGAGCTTAGCTCGCGTACAATCTTCGCGCATAGGTGATAGGCCTATCGAGTTCAAGATGAACATCGCAGAGGATATGCCATATGAACTATTGGGAGATAAAGCACACGTCAAACAGATCGTGAACAATTTGCTTTCGAATGCCATCAAGTATACGGACAAAGGGGAAATAAACTTCACGGTCAAATGTATAAACGAAAGTGATGTTTGTCTTTTGATGATAACCGTTCAAGATACGGGTCGAGGTATCAAGACTGAGAACTTGGATAAACTTTTCAGCAAGTTTGAGAGACTGGATATAGAGAAGAATTCGACGACGGAAGGAACGGGATTGGGACTTGCCATTACCAAAAAACTCGTCGAGATGATGGGAGGGAAGATAAACGTTCAAAGTAAATATGGAGAGGGTTCCATATTCATGGTACAGATACCTCAGAAAATAAATCACATGAGCAAACTTCTAAGTGAGACACAGACCATCGATATGACGAAGAGTCTTTTGAAGAAGAGGAATAAAGTAGATTATACGACAAAGTCTGTTCTCATAGTAGATGACAACAAGTTGAACATCAAAGTTGCACGTCGAAGTTTAGAGCCACTCGGATTTGTAAGAATCGACGAATGTTACAATGGAGAAGAATGTCTCGAGAGAGTCGAGAGTGAGAGATATGACTTGATATTGATGGACATCATGATGCCAGTGATGAGTGGAGAGACGGCATTAGAGAAACTTCGTGAGAAGGGGATCGATGTACCTGTGATTGCCTTGACAGCAGATGCGATTGCCGGGGCAGAAGAGAAGTATAAAGAAGAGGGATTCGCGGACTATATAGCCAAGCCATTCTCCCAAGACCAGATAAAGGTCAAGTTAGATAAGATATATAAAAGAGATAAAGAGACAAGCAAGCTAGAAACAGACGACTTGACTCTTCCCGAACTGATAGAGGAGCCGGAAGTTCAAAGTGAACGAAGAGAATACGACGAAGAGTATTTACTGCGAAGTGGAGTAGACTACGAGAAGGGGTTAGAGAACTTCGGAGACATCGACACATACAAAGAGATGTTGGCAGATTGGATTTCGGAAGGGGACGAGAGGATAATGAAGATAAAAGATTACAAGAACTCATGTGATTTACAAAACTACAGTATCCAAGTACATTCGCTCAAGAGCGACTCGAAGTATTTCGGATTTACGAGATTGGCAGAGTTGGCATACGAGCACGAGATGAAAAGCAAAGAGGGGAGTCTCGAATACGTAAAGAATGGATTTTACGATTTGGAGAGCGAATACAATCGTGTTTGTTCGATTATCAGAAACTATTTGAGTTGAAAGTGTTCACATAGTGAATGCTTTTTAAATACATAAAAAATGATCGATTTTCACCATGAAATACCGGATAATGGTAAAAAGAGGTGAGGATATGATAATAACCAACGACATAATCAAAAAAAGATAAATAATATATGAGAGCAGATGCTCAAAAAATACGATATAAAAAACGAACAAGACGAAATAAACACTATGAAAAATTACAAAGAGAATAAACATCTTGTTCATAAGAAAGAAAAGATTATCGATGAAAAAATTCCATAAATCTGCGGAATTTTTTTAAAATTATCTGTATAAATTTATTTTTGTCTTTTTTGGATGCCTTTGTGGAAATTTAAGACCTTTTCCACTGTCTTAGATGGAATAATCTCTTCCTTCTGTTTTGTATTTTTATGGTCAGAGTTTAGAGGTGGATGTATATTCCAGGTGCCGTCCGATTCTACTTTGATCGTATATCCGTCTTTGGTGACGATAAATTTTTTAAGATGGCCGTATTCAAGTCTTAATAGGTTAGTGGTTATTTCGGTATTATTATTTTTCGATTCTAGTGTAAGACTAGGACAAATCGTAGGATTTAGATTCGTTATTTCACATAATTTTCTGTATATTATATCGATTTCGATGGGATGATGGTATCCCATTAGGTATTCTACCAATTTGTCTTCATTTGCAAGTTTCATGGTTCTATCTTTGCAATTGCCAGGTTTGGTCAAATCGATATGGAGAGTTTCATCTCCGATTTTTGTCATAAGTGTTATTCGATATTTCGAAAAGAATCTATAATATGAATTACCTGTCGTAGGGTCGGTCTTTGTGTAGTGGTATAAAATAATGTAGGGTGGTTTTTCCGTTTTATCGAAAAAACATTCGTAAGTTCTCGAGAGGTTATCTAAAGTTAAGGTCAGTTCATCGCAGAAATCGAATCCATCGCCGAAGTGTATTCTTAATCGACCTATCTTGCCTAATTCGGTAAATTCGATGTCGAAAGAGTCTTTTGAATCGTAGTTTTTTATAATGCATGTTTCGTTGGAAGAGATGCCCATCAACTTCAACATGATACCAAGCTTTTTTTTCGCTTTTTCAGCGGTTTTGAAGAGAATATGTCTTCTTTTAACTCTTGAGAAAATATTTGTGTCTGTCAAATTGTCGAATTCTATGAGTTTTAGCCAATGAGTAATTTTCAATTGACAATCAGTATTTTCGAAAATGATTGCTGGCAAATTGTTTTCTTTTTTTTGGCTCATGGTATCACTCCTTGTGTTATATTTTAGCAAATTGTAATAGATTGTAAAGAGTTAATCTAACTTTGTTTGGTATTTCTATTGGTATCGGCTCCAATAACATCGATTATGATGATGCTAAAAAAGATATCGCTCCTTTCATTACTGATGTAGAATCGTTAAATTTATGAGGCGAGGATTTCTTTATGGAAATAACCAGAAACATCGAAAAAGAAAGCTAAATCTTTTACTTTTTAAAGTTTGACATATACTCATAGATTTTGATACAATATGGGTCGTTGGAAAGAAGAGATGTACGTGAAAAATAAAAATATACTCAAAACGCAATTTATGGAAGAGTTAAAAAGAAAATATAATTGTGGAGTTGCGCGTTTCTTAATCGAAGCAAATAAGCATAATATGAAAAAACCAGCCATATTCTATAGGGGAAACACGATAACGTACGAGGTTATGTTTGAAAAAGCCTTTCAATTTGCTGCAAGCTTGAAAGCGATGGGAATAAAAAAAGGTATGGAAATTCCGATGTGTTTGGCAAATTGTCCCGAAACTATATATATCATCTTAGCAGCCAGTTTGATTGGAGCAAGAATAAACATCTTTGGTAACGTGTTCGACAAAGATTATATCGAGGAAATAATAAATGGAACAGATGCTAAAGTATTATTTGTAACCGATGATATGTATGAAGAATTAAAAGATGTCGTTCCAAAAACAAATATTGAAAAGACAGTTATGTTCTCTATTACGAATTCTTATCCCAATCGTACAAATCCTTATGCCCAATTAGAACTACCTTTTAGCGATAGCAGCGATCATATTGTACATTATCAAACTACAGATAAAAACATTTTAGACATCGACCAGTTTACTGCCCTCGGTAGAGGATATAAATTGGAAATCGAAGAGGCAAGTACATTGGAAGATGTATTTAGTATAACTTATTCTAGCGGTTCGACGAATTCTGAACGTCCTAAGGCAATCATGCATAGAGTAAGGAGTTTCAATGCGATGGGAATGGCACACAATGGATACGATACTCCGAAAATGAAAGACTTGCGAGTGTTGGTTCAAATCCCAACTCATTCAAATACATGTATCATATCGAGCATCACAGATACTCTCTCACAGGGGTGCTGCTGCTGTATGGAATACATATATGACCAAGATTTTTTTGCAAAATCATTATTGATCAACAAACCAAATTATGCTTTTGCCACGAGAAGTTTTTGGATAACGGCATTTAAAAAATTTAATACGATATACAAGAGTGTAAAATTACCATTTTTAGCAGTACCCATGTCTGTCGGAGAACCGACTTCTCCCGGAGAAGAAAAATATTTTAACAAGTCGTTGCGCAGATTAAAAGCTGGGACCGATTTAATACCTCTTCCAATCTCGGCGATTACCATGTCTCTGGCCGGAGGAGATTGTGAACACGGAGGATTATTCTTCAATTTGTTCAAGGCTTTGCGTGAGAAAGATCCGAGAAGAATATTCAAGAAAGAACCTTTGGGATACAGCACATATAGAATGGTAGAATATGCTGTACTAGACAAAGATGGCAACTACTGCAAGCCGTATGAATGTGGAACTTTAGTAGCCGATTCGCCTACCAATATGATGCAATATAAAAACAATCCGGAAGAGACAGCTAAATTCTTTGTGGAAGATGCGAAAGGTAGAATTTGGGGTAACTGCAATACTTACTCTTATATAGATAAAGATGGAGGTATTCATATAAAGGGGAGAATTCCAGAAAAAGAAGGTGCTATTCCGACGTACATTATTCAAGACGAAATTCAAAAGGATACCAAAAGGATACTATCTTGTGAAGTTGTCGAACTCGACGACGGAGTCTTGGTTGCACACATCGAAAAGCAGCCGGATGTACGTTGCTCAAATAAAAGTCTTCTTTATAGTATAGAGGCAAGATTAACAGGCTCTATTCCTCAAGAAATTTTAGAAAAGATAGTTTATAGAATTCGCGATGATGAGAGTAGATATCCGTTGACTGCTTGTGGAAAAAGAAGCAACAAAGCATTGCGTGCCGAGGGCATTGAAAACACTTATAAACCACAATCCCAAAGAAGCTTAACTATCGTCAGTGGAAAAAGATATATTGAAAATGTTTTACTATCCAAAAAAATGAAAATGGACAAATCGAATTAGATTTGTCTTTTAGTTGCCATGAAAAGTAATTTATGCTAGAATTGTTTTGATAATAGGTGGTATTTATGACGACGAGTTTAATAATTACATTATTCAGTTTCATTTATTGTTCATTTTTAAATATAAGTTACTTCCGAAAAAAACATATCGATAACTATGAAAATAAGTTATTTGGTCTACTATTAATATCCAATTTTATAGGTCTAATATTAGAAATTAGTTGTATAATAATCATTCAAAATAATCCAGCCAATAGTGTTTTATGTTTACTAATCAACAAATTTTTTCTTTTATATTTGATAACGTTTGTCTTCATTTTTTCAGAGTATGTGTTGATTATATCCTATAAAAAGGGAGAAGAAACATTACCAAGATATTATAAAGTTACCAAATCTGTTTTGATGGTTGGATGGTTTATATCGGATATAATAGTATGTTTGTTGCCAATATATATTTTTAATGATGGAACATATATATATTCATATGGTTCGGGGCCGGATTTTGTTTATCTAATATCTACACTTTGCACTTTATTATGTGTCTATTCTTTAATAAAAAATTTCAGAAAAATCATAAATAAAAAATATACTCCAATATTCGGTTTTATATTAGGTGGATTACTTTGCATGATAGTACAAAAATTTAATCCGGCATTAACCCTTGCTTCTTCGATGGAAACGTTCGAATTGTTCTTGATGTTCTTTTCAATCGAAAATCCGGACGTCAAGATGATAGGAGAGCTCAATCTCGCAAAGGAACATGCCGAACGTGCAAATCGGGCGAAGAGCGATTTCTTGTCGAGCATGTCGCACGAGATAAGGACACCTCTAAACGCGATAGTCGGGTTATCAGAAGACATGGAAAGTAGAAACAATTGTCCCGAGGATATGAAAGAGGATCTTGCCGACATAGTAAATGCCTCGCACACTTTGCTCGAGATTGTGGGAAACATCTTGGATATCAACAAGATAGAGAGTGACAAGATGGAGATAGTCGAAATTCCATATAACTTCAAAGAGGAGATATCGAGCTTAGCTCGCGTACAATCTTCGCGCATAGGTGATAGGCCTATCGAGTTCAAGATGAACATCGCAGAGGATATGCCATATGAACTATTGGGAGATAAAGCACACGTCAAACAGATCGTGAACAATTTGCTTTCGAATGCCATCAAGTATACGGACAAAGGGGAAATAAACTTCACGGTCAAATGTATAAACGAAAGTGATGTTTGTCTTTTGATGATAACCGTTCAAGATACGGGTCGAGGTATCAAGACTGAGAACTTGGATAAACTTTTCAGCAAGTTTGAGAGACTGGATATAGAGAAGAATTCGACGACGGAAGGAACGGGATTGGGACTTGCCATTACCAAAAAACTCGTCGAGATG
Organism: uncultured Muribaculaceae bacterium; assembly: GCA_964553435.1. GTDB lineage: Bacteria > Bacillota_I > Bacilli_A > RF39 > UBA660 > RUG11867. The sequence goes on from CAZKKM010000005.1 coordinate 14,046, forward strand.
ATGGGAGGGAAGATAAACGTTCAAAGTAAATATGGAGAGGGTTCCATATTCATGGTACAGATACCTCAGAAAATAAATCACATGAGCAAACTTCTAAGTGAGACACAGACCATCGATATGACGAAGAGTCTTTTGAAGAAGAGGAATAAAGTAGATTATACGACAAAGTCTGTTCTCATAGTAGATGACAACAAGTTGAACATCAAAGTTGCACGTCGAAGTTTAGAGCCACTCGGATTTGTAAGAATCGACGAATGTTACAATGGAGAAGAATGTCTCGAGAGAGTCGAGAGTGAGAGATATGACTTGATATTGATGGACATCATGATGCCAGTGATGAGTGGAGAGACGGCATTAGAGAAACTTCGTGAGAAGGGGATCGATGTACCTGTGATTGCCTTGACAGCAGATGCGATTGCCGGGGCAGAAGAGAAGTATAAAGAAGAGGGATTCGCGGACTATATAGCCAAGCCATTCTCCCAAGACCAGATAAAGGTCAAGTTAGATAAGATATATAAAAGAGATAAAGAGACAAGCAAGCTAGAAACAGACGACTTGACTCTTCCCGAACTGATAGAGGAGCCGGAAGTTCAAAGTGAACGAAGAGAATACGACGAAGAGTATTTACTGCGAAGTGGAGTAGACTACGAGAAGGGGTTAGAGAACTTCGGAGACATCGACACATACAAAGAGATGTTGGCAGATTGGATTTCGGAAGGGGACGAGAGGATAATGAAGATAAAAGATTACAAGAACTCATGTGATTTACAAAACTACAGTATCCAAGTACATTCGCTCAAGAGCGACTCGAAGTATTTCGGATTTACGAGATTGGCAGAGTTGGCATACGAGCACGAGATGAAAAGCAAAGAGGGGAGTCTCGAATACGTAAAGAATGGATTTTACGATTTGGAGAGCGAATACAATCGTGTTTGTTCGATTATCAGAAACTATTTGAGTTGAAAGTGTTGGCAGGGGCAACACTTTTTTCTTCGAGTTAAACAGTGCTCATCGACGTAATCATCATTTTACAGAATTTGCAAAAAATGAGAAAATGTGCTATAATTATATTATTCGTGGGGCCGTATATGGGTTCGACAGAGTATTTATTTGGTTTAACTGCAAGTAGAAGTTCATCTTTAACGAACAACTTTAAATTAAATGACAAAAAATCAAGCACCTTCGGTGCACCTGCTCTCGCTTTTGCCTAATTGAGGTTGTGAGAGGTTCTACTCTTAGATAATTCAGGTCTAAGTGTCAGGACTCATTCTTTACTGAATTATAATTGAACGGGTGTCTATACCGCTTCAGTCGAATTCGAATAGACTATATCAGAATGTGGATAGTTGGAGTCCAGTCTTTCTGACGAAATCTCAATTCCAAACAAACTTGTAGACGTTATTCACGAATGTGCTTTGGACAGCGGTTCAAGTCCGCTCGGTTCCACCATTTAGTATTTAAAGCCTTTATTTAGAGGTTTTTTATTTTTTCAAACACACTTCTAAACACACTTTTTATAAATTATTTAAAATATCAGTCATACTTTCTAACTCGCTTTTGTATAAATGAGTATATGTATTCAAAGTCATCGATATATTACTGTGTCCTAAATATTTAGACACTAGCGCTATACTCGCGCCTTGATTGATTAGCAATGATGCACAACTATGTCTAAAATCATGTATTCTTATGTGACGTAATTCTGCTTTATCACAATACATATTCTTTTTAACTTGAATTGTTGTTTCAGGAAAAGGATACACATTTCCGAATATAAACCAATCTTCTTTGTAGTCTTCATATTTCATCACTTTGGTTTTCATTGTTTTTAGGTCTTCTAAAAGATTTTTTGGCGCTGGCAAGGTTCTTATACTACTTTTTGTTTTCGGACTTGATATGCTATATTTTTCGCCTTTTATTTTGGTAGTAAGAGTTTTATTTATTCTTATTGTCCTTTTTTCGAAATTGACATCCGTCCAATTTAATGCCTGAGTTTCACCCTGCCGAAATCCCATAAAATATAAAACCTCGAAAAAAGTATGCCACTCTAGTTCAGTGATCATAGAATCAAACTTCTTGTATTCTTCGTAAGTGAAAAAATCCATTTCTTTTTTTATAGTTCCAATATCTTTAAAATTCTCGACATATTTAAGTATGTTATCACTGGTATTATAATATTTCGCTGAATATCTAATTACTTGTTTAAATAGTCCCAATATTTTATTTTTATAGATTATAGCAAGATTTTCTTTTTCAAAAGCATTTATAAAAATATTATAATCTTTAAGTGATATACTATTTATTTTTTTATCTTTGAAAAACAATAGATGTTTGAATAGATTATCATCTTTCTTTTGACTTTGTCTTTTGATATTACGAGTCTTGTTAACTTTTAATTCTTCATAAGCTTGCTCAAATGTAATGGTTGAAGTAAAAACTTCTTGGTTACATACTTTTATTCTATATCTCGCTTCTTCATCTTTGGCCTCCTTGGGACTTTTAAATTTAGGCGAAGAATAATCGTGTGATACTCCCAGAATATCTTTATATTTTATCCTAAAAAAGTATTGCCTACCGTCTTTTGTCGGCTTTTTGCTCTTATAAACTGCCATAAAAACAGCTCCTTTCTTCTTGAAAAGGAACTTAATCTATGATAATATTATGTCATAGAAAAATTCCTTTAAATGCGTTAATGGTTTTTTCTATAGGACGTTAAGTCCGCAACCCTACTTGTTCCAGCAAGTAGGGGATTTTTTATTTTATTTTAATTTAAAGAAAATTGAAGCTTATAATCATTATCTAATATAGTTTCATAATATCTTAGTTTCAAATCTTTAGAATCTTTTTTTTGTTCCCAAACAAGAACTCCTTCGACTTTACCACCGGCATTTAAATCACCACTAGATAACTCATTGTCTTCATCTACTGAACCAGTAAATGAGCCCCATTTGTCTTCTACTCCATCAGCATTGACCATGCTCCAATCTAAAGCATTGTAAGAAATTTTTTCATTAGATTTATTTTCGATTTTAATTGTAACTTTTACAAATTCGTATCCTTCTTTTGGCTTAGTATATTCTTTTGAACCTTGAGTTCTTTCAACTTTTACTACAGAATATTCGACGTTCTTATAAGTAGCAACTTCGCTTTGAGTAAAATCTTTCTTTCTTTCTGCTTCTTCTTTATTGGACATTACTGCTCCGATTATACCTAAAATTACTATTCCTAAAATAATAAATAGAGCTATAGGTTTTTTAAGTTTCTTACCACAATTTGGACATACCTTAGCACTTTTGCTAACTTCTTTTTTGCAATCTGGGCATACCTTCATACTTCACACCTCACTTCCTTTTCATATTTATTAAAACACATTACTGTGATTTAACCTTATTCAATATCGGATATCTTCCTTCTAGCAATTCCGATAACTTTTACGGGTAAATTTCGCACTTGCTCTACATCATAGAAAGTAGTAGTGTACCCGTCTTCATTTTCTAAATTCAAGGGTGTCAATGTAACTCCACTTTGATTTATATTAAATTTTTTAAACGTAGCGTCACAGCCGTTTACCATAACGCACGCATCCTTATTGTTTGCGTATTCTATATCATCCGTTTGTTCGAATACTACGGTGTCGTCTGGTAAATACTTAGGTGACATACTATTACCTTTGATCTTTAAGCCAAAGAAATGCTTATCTCCCTTTGTCCACTCTCTCGGAATATCAACATAATCTATTATTTCTTCCTGTGCCTCTATGGGCATACCGGCTCGAATAGTACCAAGAACTGGAATAGATACAGTTTCTATATTTAGATCTATTGATTCGGCATTATCAAAAGTCAAGTCAGTACCTAGAAATTCTGGTATAGGAACATTTAATGCATCGGCAACTTTCAATGCGTTTTCAACTGTTAAGTCCATGCCATTTTCCCATAGAGAAATAGTAGACTGGTCTACACCAACTAATTTGGCTAAATCTGTTTGGCTCATCTTTCTCTGCTTTCTTATATAAGAAAGATTTTTACTAAAATTATTTGCCATAAATCCCCTCCTTACAAACCATATTATAAACTGAATAGGTTAAAAAATCAACAAAAATATGAAAATACTCATTTTTTCTATTGACATTATGAGAATACTCATATATAATGGTGTCAGATTGGAGGTAGTGTGTGAATGAACTCAACATTGATTGGTAATGAATTAAGAGCTGTAAGAAGTCGTTTAAACCTTTCATTGCGAGAAGCAGAGAAAATAACTGGCATACGTGCTCAAAAATTATCAGTCTATGAAAACGGTAAAGTAAACATTAAAGTGTGTACTTTAGAAAAGATTTTGAATTCATATGGGTCTAGTTTATATATTTTTTTTAAAGATATATATGAGTATACTCATAGAAATTTTGAACAAACATAGGAGTGGTTAAAAATGAAAAGCATTATTCAAAATCCTGAAATAATGAAAAATTTAGGTAAAGAGATAGGAAAAGAAATAATTAAAAAACTAGATACGTGAGAATACCTAGTCAAATAAACTACTTTTTAGCCTTTTGTAACATTGTATATGCCGTTGAATAGGCGCTAAAGAAGTCGCCAACCATAGTAGGATAATCTTTATCGGTTTTATATTTATCTTTATGGAATTCAACAAACATTTTTGCTACGGACATCGCTAAATCGTGAATTATTTCATCTTGTTTCACACATTTCACCTCACTTTCACAAATTATTATAAGCAAAAAGAGGTAACAGTTCAATCGAGTTATTCGATGAGCAAACAGAAACATAGGAGGAAGAAATGAAATTTAAAGTTCCTAAAAAATATCAAAATAGATTTTCATCATTAGAAAAAGAGAGTGATCTCGTTGACGAATGTAAGTACATGTTATATTTCGCTGACGGTTGGTCTTATGCAGGTTATACCAGTGTACCAGTTAAATTAAAAAAAGAAGCATTAGAGTTTATTAAAAATGCTACTTATGATTTTTAAAAATATAGGAGGAGAGTATGATTTCAAATTCTAAAGTAGATCAAATAGTAAATGAAATTTTAGAATTCATTAAAAAATATGACGTAAATTATTATACCTTAATCGCTATTTTGAGTAAAACTCAAGAGGAACTAAAAAGGCATTGTTATTTAAAAAAATAAACTATTCAAGTCTATCTGATATTTCTAAAATACTATTATTTATTTTATAAAGGGCTTCTTTATAATCGCTTGAGGTATCATCAAAAGCATAACTGTGCAGCCAATCTAGGTTTTTAATGTAATCAAGATTGATAGTATATTCTTCGGTATATTTTTTACCAAGTGTTTTATATGAAACCTTAACTTTAAAAACTGTATCTGGATAATCTCTAAAATCAAACCAAGAACTAATCTTTTGGTTTGGAGCTAAAGTCACATTTTTAGATGCAGTAAGAGGGTTAAGTTCCTGATTAAAATTAGTTTTTGTCCAATCCAATATTGGCAATATTTCAATATTTAGAAGTTTACCAATACTATTACCAAAATTCTTGATTACTAAAAAGTAGGTGTCTCGTTGAGGGTGATAATCTATATAGAAAACTATGTTAGCTCTTGAAGATTCTCTAATCATCTTACTATTTTGTAAAGCTGTTACGATAGCGATTATTATTGAAACAATAATACCTAGAAATGTTATAAGCGCTATTATAATTTGTATTTTATCGGATGATTCAAGAGATGACCATAATTCACAAATAAATCTCATTTAAAATCTCCTTTCTATAAAGGATATTATAGCAAAGGAGCAATACTAAGGAAAGAATTTTAACATTAAAACCATTAACGCAAAAAAACTAAATTAAAAGAAAGGAAGAGTTCTTATGAAAGAAAAAAAAACAAGAGACGAAGTCTTAGCACAGGATTATATGTCGCCACAAGATTTAAAAATCATTATGCCCACATTGGGAGAACAGAAGTGTCGGAATCTTATTAACGAGATTAGGGCAGAAATGGAAATGAAAAATTTATTCGTTCCACAAACAACACCAAGACTAGCTTTAACAAGCATGGTAAAAAAGAAGTGTGGTATCTGATGAAAAAGAAAAAGTTAAAACTTCAAAGAGGATATTGGATTGCATTAAATGCGGCATCAGCAAACATTACAATCATAAATATTTGCTTACTCATGGCAAAAGAAATATGTTACTTACAATTTAAATGTGTAATTGCAGTTTTGTTGGGTACTTACATTGTAAGTCTAGTGATAGAAGACGCAGTGAATGAGTATTATCAATACAAAAAGACTCAACAGAAGGTTCAAGTACGTTGAGTCAAGTAAATTAAAAAATCAAAAATTTACGGTCTAATTATAGCAAATTAGATCGTAAATGTCAAAACGGGGGTTTAGAAAGGATGAAAAATGAGCGATAACGGTGTAAAAAGTTTTACATTCTACTTTGATTACTATAATCTCATCGATACAATGACACCGAATGATAAAAAGGAGTTAGCCGTCGCAATATTGGATTATGTGTTCAAAGACATCGAACCCGCTTTAACAGGTCATAAACAGGCTATTTTCAATACTTTGAAAGCACAACTTACTAAGAGTAAAAACAAATCAAGTAGTGCTCGAAAAGATACTACAAACAAAAATCAAAATGAAATCAAATCAAAATCAAATGATAATCAAAACGAAATCAATGAGGATAACAAAACAAGTGTTTTAAGTTTTAAGTTTAATGATTCTTTAGAAAGTAAAAAAGAAAGGGGTATGGGGGAAGAAAAGAAGAAAAATTTTCTTAAACCTACCATAGAAGAAATTCAAGAATACTGTTTAGAAAGAAAAAACAATATTGATGCTGAAAGTTTTTACGATTTTTATGAATCTAAGGGGTGGTTAATTGGTAAAAACAAAATGAAGGACTGGAAGGCAGCAATTCGTACTTGGGAAAAAAGAAATAAAAATAATGAACAACTTCCTGACTGGTTCGATCAAAGTTATGAAAAAGAGGAGATAGAGCTTACAGATGATGAACGAAAATGGCTTGAAGAAATTACAAGAAGCGATTAAGAATGGCAAGGATTTAGAATTGTATTTTGATGGAGATTACTATGATACATTCAAAAGAGTAGGAAATAATTATCAAGGCCAATTTGGACAAATGTCTATTTCTAACATTATTCAATTTTGTAAAGATCCTAGTTCAGCCGTCAAATTTAAAATAAAAGAATAAAGAGGAGAAAATGAAAAAAGGTTATGAAAAAGCCGAAAGTCTAAGAACAAACAATCTCGAAAAAGTTAGATTTATGTGTTCGTGTGGACACAAAGCAATAATACCTTACTGGGTAGATAAGCAAATGTGTACTTGGTGTGGACACTGGGTTTATAGAAACAAACGAGAAGAGTTCAAAGACAAGTTAAAAATGGCAATGTTAAAAATTAATAAGAAAGAAGGAAAATAAATGATAGGATTAGAAAACTTAGCACCAGAAATAGCGACCGACTTAATAACGTTAGTAAACAGTTTACAAAAACTTCCAAAATCTTGTAAAGTTGAATATTCTGTTCAAAGCAAAAATGGACAATGGTCTAAAAAGTCGTTTAGTTATGTGCCTTTAGATGAAATATTAGAAAAGATTAAGGAAAATAAAAACTTTGCATTTATGCAACCAATAGGATACGACAAAGAAAGCCAAATAGTAGGAGTTAAATGTGTATTAGTACATAAGAGCGGTAAGTATCTTGAGAGTGATGTGTTTCCTATAAAAACAAAAGAAGGCGCAAAGATTCAAGATGAAGGTGCGGAGATCACGTACAGGAAAAGATATGCCGCAGGCGCATTCTTTGGACTAGCAACAGACGAAGATACAGATGGAAATGATCCAGATGCTACTCCAGTGTCAAATGAACCTAAAAAGCCGGCACAAAAGAAGGTTGCTCGCGCTACAGATAAACAAATAGAGGTTATACAAAGTATCTTTACAGTAGATGAAATCAAAAAGGCTTTAGATATGGTTAGTAAAAAATCACTTGATGATTTAACCGTTCTTGAAGCAAGCAGTTTAATTTCTAAAAAGAAAACGGTTGAGGTAGTACAATGAACGAACTTGTAAAAATCGAAAACAATGAAATAATCTTAGATAAGCAGTACGTAGAAGAGTATCGAAACGCTTTAAAAATAATCAAGAAATGGGAACTGGGAAACAAAGAAGTTCTACAAGCGATTAAAGATTATATGGAATCTACCGGAAAGACTGAGCCTATCAAGTTAGATGGACTAGAGTTTAACTACAGGAAAGGAACTACACGAACAACAATTGATAGTAAACGTCTTAAAGAAGAATGTTCAGACATTTACGAAGAATATTCAAAAACTAGTTTAGTATCAAGTTCAGTGTCAGTTAAGATAGTAGAATGATAGAGTTCATAGAAGATGGACACATTTATCTAAAAGATGGAGTGATAATTCCGAGTGTAAGTGAGATCCTTCATTTCATCTTCCCGGATAAATACGCAGGTGTTGATTTCAATGTGCTCAATAAAAAAGCCGAATATGGTTCAAGGGTACACGAATCGATAGAACACTATGAGAAAGTCCTAAAAAGAACGAACACAGATGAAGCTTTTATATCAACTTATGGTATCTTGTCTTTGGACGAAAATCAAGTATTTAGCCTTAAACAATATATGCGTCTCAAAAACAAGAACAACGTCGAAGTAATCGTTCAAGAGCAAATGATAAATTATAATGACACCTATGCAGGACGATTCGATATGATTGCTAAAATAAATGAATGTAATTGTCTATGTGACATAAAGACAACTGCTCAGCTCGATAAAGAATATCTATCGTGGCAATTAAGCTTATATGAACTTGCATATATGAGTATGTATCACGTTAAACCATTCGATAAACTCTACGCAATTTGGTTACCTAAACGTGGCTATGGAGAGTTAGTAGAGATTAAAAGAAAAAGTACAGGTGAGTTATTAGAGATTTTAAAAAAATTCAAAGAAAGGGGGAATCAATATGAATTATAGAGCTAAAAGGAATGCTAAGGGATTAAGTGCTTATACAGTGTCTAGTCGTTTGGGAATTGATTATAATCTATATTTAGAAATCGAAAAGAGAAAACGAAACCTTGAAGGAAATAGAATAAACAAATTTCAAGAAATATTAAACAATAATGTACAAATTAAACTTGAATATGCCCAAAAAATGAAAGTCGTTGAAGAATGGTATGAGAGTGGACAAGCAAAAAGAGCACTGAAAGACTTTGGCTATACAACAAGTTCATTAGCAAAAATTTTGAAAGTATCACAGCCTCATATTAGTAACACTTTAAATGGTCGAGGAAAAGGACTTGATTTAAAAGAACGTATATACGATTTTTTACACGACAATTTGAATAAAAAGATTGATGACAATGTTAAGCCTCAAAAAGAAAGTCTGGAAATAAACAAAGAAGAAAAAGTAAAAAGTTCTACCAATAATGAATCACAGACAGATCTAAACTATGAAACTTTAAAAGTGGTTTGCGAGCATTATGAGAAAGAAAATGAAGAACTACGAAGATATTTAAGAACATTAGAAAAATTAATTGAAATGATAGAAAGAAGGAATTAAAAATGAGTAAAGAATTTAGTTTAATCGTGACAGGAGTCGCACTTCTACTAACACTAATTGCAATTGGTCTACCTAAAAAATATAAAGAGGTAGCTCTTGGACTATGTATCGTTGCTAGAACAATAGTAGTTGCCGGTATTATTGTGGCGGTGCTTCTATGATAGATACGCAGGAAACAGGTGCAGGGTCTTATCCTAGTGCACCAGAAGATATAAGAAAGCAATATGAATTTGAACTTTATGCCACAGTTAAAATAACAGGCATAGTTCTAGCCGATACAGAAAAGGAAGCAGAAGAACTCATTGAACAAAAAGAGTGGGATGAAATAATTCAACAAAAAATTGATCAAATTGAGTGGATAAAAGATATTAAGGAAGTGAAAGAATGAATCGAGTAAATTTGGTAGGAAGATTATCTGATGACCCTAGATTATATGCGTATGGCACGGAAGGACAAAAAGTTGTTTATATAACTGTTGCAGTTTCAAGAAATTACAAAAACTCAAAAGGCGAAGTAGAAGCTGACTTTATAAAATGTCAAGCATTTAACGAAAGAGCGGAGAGAATAGCTAAGTATTGCAAAAAAGGTAATAGAGTGGGGTTGGAAGGCCAAGTTAGAGTTTTAAAGCATTTCAACGATGTGACTAATCACAACGAATATGAACAACTCATAAACATTGACCAAATTGAATTTTTAGAGCCTAAACCTAAAAATGAAAATACTCAGTCAACTTACCAACAGCCACAGCCACTACAAGAAACTACACCTGATCCATTCTCAGAATTTGGTGAAGAAGTCATTATTACGGACGAGGATCTACCATTTAACTAATGACAATATCCGGAACACCGAAGGAATTATCGTCTCAATTGTTCAATCTTGACCAAGACAAAGTTTATGAACTAAAAGAATATCATCCATTAAGAGGAACACAAGCGAATCGATACTTTCACAAATTAGTGAATGAACTTGCAAGATATAACCGGAATACAGGCTATGCCATTTCTGATGAAGAGATGAAAATTAGTATAAATCTTTCCTATGGAACTCTAGCTCTCGATGATTTCGGTCGAGTACAAGGTGCTAAAGTTCCACACGGCACCGATATGAAAAAGTGGTATGAATACTCGAAAAAATATAAACAAGATGACGAATGTGACTACTATATATTTTATAAAAGGACTCACGAACTCAATTCAAAAGAATTCTATCAACTTATAAAAGGTGTCGAAGCCGAGTGTAAAGAAGTTGGAATCAAAACCTTAGATGATCTCGAATTTGAGCGAATGATGGCAGAATACGATAAAGAATTTGATAATAAGTATAAACAGAAGAGGTGAGAGAAGTGATATATCATTGTTTTTTTGAGCAAAGTGGCACATTCAAGAATGAATTTAGAAAATTAGGCTATCAAGCTTATGATTACGATGTCTTAAATGATTTTGATGAAACCGATTATATAATAGACTTGTTTGAAGAGATAGAAAAAGCATATGTAAAATTACCTAGTATCTTTGATAAATTCAAAAATAGTGAAGACACAATATTGGCTTTTTTTCCTTGCGTTAGGTTTGAAGATCAAGCGATAATGAATTTAAAGGCAGTAAATAGTGGCCTTAAAAATTATACTTTAGAACAAAAGCTAGAATATGGTTTGAAACATCATCGTGAGCTATCTAAGAATTATGAACTTATAAACAAACTAACTATTATATGTATTAGAAAAAACGTGCCACTTATTATTGAAAATCCTTATTCTGAACAACACTATTTAGTTCGGTATTGGCATATTAAATCCAAAGTAATTGACAAAGATAGAACATTAAATGGAGACAATTTTAAAAAACCTACACAATATTGGTTTATAAATTGCGAGCCAAAAAACAATTTTGTTTTTGAACCATTACAACAAGTAGAAAGAAAAATCGTCGATAAATGTAATACAGTCGAAAGAAGCCTTATACATCCACAATATGCAAGAAGATTTATAAAAGAATACATTCTAGAAAGTGAGGTAAAAAATGAAACTTGAAATAGGAATGTATGTTAGAAGCAAAGTAAATGGAAACATTGGAAAAATAGTTAAAATAGAAGAATTGGTTAATGAAAAAGACGTTTTATATTATGAATTAGATGAAATAAATAGTGGCATAGGTTTTTGCTCTACCGAAATTGATAGTGTAAAAGCTAGTCATAACATAATCGACTTGGTAGAAGAAAAAGATTTTTGTGAAATAGAGTTTTATTCTTTAAGATACGAGAAAAGAGTTACTAGAGTTTTCCAAATAGACTATATTATTGAAGACAATATTTGTTTTGAAAACGGACATTGTCAATTAAATATTTTACATGGTAAATGGAGTAATGAAGATAACAAACTAAACCCTATAATCAAAAGAATTTTAACTCACGATGAATTTGAAAGAGAGGCTTATAAAGTTGAATAAAATAGAAACCGATTACAATTACCAAATAACAACAAGTGGCAGATCTTATAGTAGAACCTTCTTTCAAAATAGAATTAAGCAAGCATATAGAAGTGGTAAAGAGGAAGGCTTTAGAGATAAAGACAACTTGATAAAGTATTTAGAGGATATGATAAAGCATACAACCAAAACTGCTCATTTGCCAGAGCTTTATGATGATTGTACTGATGAAATTCAGCAAAATATGTGGTGGGTAGTTAAAACAAGAAAAGACATCTTAGAAAGGGTAAAGAGTGGTAAATATGATTAGTTATGTTGAAGTTGGGAAATATATTATTGCATTTGACCAAACGCCCGATAATAGAAAAACATATGTTTTTGAGCTATGTAATAGTAAAAATGAAAGAATACATCTTGGAGAAATTAAATACAACTCTAGATGGAGAAAATATTGCTTTTATCCAATAGATGGAACAGTATTCGATAGCAAATGTTTAACTGATATAATCAATTTTATGGATAAATTAAATAGTGAAAGAGCGAAGAGTGGTAAGTATGAGTAAAGATGATTTAAAAAATTTAAAGGAACTAAAAAGTAAAAATAAACCTAGAGTATTAACTATGTATTTTGAAGATGGTGGAGAAATTTCTGTTGTCCCTTATGATGATTATGAAAATTTACAACAAGAGAACCATCAACTAAAAGAGCAGCTCAAACAAAGAGATGAAGTTATTGATGAGGCAATAAAGTATATAGAAGAAAATACTGAATTAGAACATCAAGGAGGTTACATGGAATGGATGAACATTAAACTACAAAATATAGTATTTATCAATAATTTATTAGAAATCTTACAAAGATACAAAGGAGATAACAAATGAATAGATTATCATTTTGCTGTAATGTTGATATGATTTAGGAAAAAATAATATAAGAGTACCTATACATAGAGTTTTAGGAGATACATTTAATTATTGTTGCTCCAAATGTGGAAAATTAGAGTGGTCTACCGAAAAGGATAAGTGCAAATATAAATGGTATAAATAAAAGTTAAAAAATTTATTAGGAGTTGATAACAAATGACTAAAGAAGAATATATGTTAGCATTAGAACAGATAATACTAGAATTGCCACAATACAGAAAAATAACAAATGAAATGTGTAATACATATATAAGCGATTATGTCAGAAATGAATATGAGCAAAGACAAATTTATATAGAAGGTAATCACGAGTCTAGTAGAGATTATTGTTGGGATATTTATGATACAGTTCCTATCGAAATTATTGAGTCTATCTTAGACAATTTTAAAAAGCAAGATAATGTTAAAGAAGAAAATACCGCTTACAAACAAGCACTAATTGATATAAGAGAAATGATTATAAAATATAGAGAGGTATGGTTCAAAGAAACAGAAAGAAAACAAAAATGGCTTTATATTCAAGATAAAAGTGTTTTACAAATAATAGATAAAGTTTTAGGAGGCAGTGATGAATAAAATAAAAGTGTTATATAGAGAACCAAGAGAAGCAGAATATAAAGAAATAAAAGTTTTTGATGATTTAGATGAATATTTAAAAGTATATAGTAAAGAAGATTTTGTTAGAGTTGGTTATGAAAAATGGCATTCACTTAAAATTGATGATAAAACTTATTATTCATATAGTGGTGGAGAATATAGCTGTAGTATAAATTTTGACGATTTATTTTTAACAGAAGAGTGTTATAAAAAATTATTGAAATATTGCAAAAAAACATATAGACTTTGTGAGGCAAATTTATTTAGAACACAAAAAAATTCCAACTGTAGATTTACAGGAGATTTAGCTTCTATACAAGATGTTATAGATTATATGAAAGATGATGAAAAGAGTTGGTTACCACAAATATTAGAAGAAATTGATGAAGATATATTAGTAGCAAAAGTCAAAATAAAAGATTTAGAAAATAAAATCAAACAATATGAAAATGATAAAATAAAACTTTATGATGAAGAATACTTAAAGTCGAACATTGAAGTAAATTATACTTTTGATAGTATTTATTATAAATCTTTAAAGGAGAATAAATAATGCGTGAAATTTTATTTAAAGCTAAAAAATATTTTATTCGAGACAAAAATTATAGTGTTTACGGTTCATATAGTTGGAAAGATTATGAAGTAATATCTGAAACAGTTTCACAATTCACCGGTCTTACTGATAAAAACGGTGTGAAGATATTTGAAAATGATATTATGAAAAATAAAATTAACGGAGTCGGTGTAGTTAAATATGGCAATTATGCCGAGTTTATGTTGGACTTTATTGATGACATTTTTTGTAGCTCTTTTTGTCTGGCTATATTAAGAGAATATAAAGTAATAGGAAATGTATTTGATAAGGAAGTGAAATAATGGAACTTATAAAAAAAGAAGATAAAAAACTGTTTATGTCAAATTATGTAGGCGAAGCCAAATTCGAATCAGAGAATGGCGAAAGTCTCACTTATGAACTTATGACGACAATGAGTATGTCGCCTGTCATTAAATTTCCGAATGGTGATATGGTTATTTTGAAATGGGAAGATGTGATTAACGTTGCTCAAGAATATAAAAAGAAAGTAGAAGAAGATAAAGATGAAAATATTAAGAAGTAAGACTTTTTGGGAAATAGTTACGATAGTATTTTGCATTATAGTTCTTGCATTTAGTACAGGATGTACAAGTGCAGAAACGATTAGTTATAATTTAAGTAGAGAAGCAGACGAATTTAAGGTAAAAAGACGGATCGTATTCGTTAATCTAAGAACAAACGATTATTTACTTGAGATAACAGGTAATTGCAGCGTGCAGGGCGGAGAAGACACTTCTACGAGCGAATTAGAAGTCATTTGTCGAATTGGTGAGGATAAATATCAAAAGCATATGTTACATATCGCTAATGAAACCACATATACCGTTGAGCAGCTAGAATACAATGACGTTTCTCGTTATGATTATGAAATAGTGTTCCGTCCTGAGGCAATCATTCCTATTACAATAAAAACGCAAGTAGGTGAGTAATATGATAGGCTGTATAGTAGGATTAATTATTGGGATATCTCTAGGAGTTATATTTTGGATGATAATCGTTGATAATGTAGATTCTGATAAAGAATGGATAGGTATATTTACCTGGATAGGGATAGCAATACTATTTAGTTTTATAGGTCTTTGTATCAACGTTCAATTAGATAGAGTAACTTACAATAAAAAAATAGCCAATTGGAATATTACGAAGAATACATTAGAACAATCAATAAGAGATGAATCATTAGGGGACACTGCTAGAATAAATCTCGTGAATAGGGCGATTGAATATAATATGCAGCTTGTAGAACTAAAAGAAGATGTTAAATGTTGGTGGTATTGGTATCTCGATGATAGCAAGGTCAACACACTGGAGTTAATTGATATAAATGAATATAAAAGATAAAGTAATAGAGATATGTAAGTTACTTGATGAACTAGATAGCTATATAGATAGTTTGCCTTCTCAGCATTCATTAGTCGATGGAAAAATATGTGATTTATTGCACGTAATAGAGTATACAAAATTAACTGTCTCACAAAGATATAGAATAGTTAAGGCTCTTCAAGAGTTAAGACTAGAGAGACGCAAAATAAAAAATGATGAGCTAATTGCAAAGCTATATACCGACGAGTGCCAAAAAATATTAACAGTTCAAAACAGACAGTTCTTAATTGCTGATATTAGTAAGCGAGAAAAGCAAATAACTAGCACCGTTTATAAAAACCGAGTATTTAGTGATGATGAAATAAAAGAATTGATAGGAGAGTGATATTAGATGAATTGCGAACATAAAGACGGAAAAGAGTTTGACTTTCTTATAGGAAAATCAATAATAAACGTAGAAGAAGCAAAGGTGAGTGATGGTTATGGCATGGTGGATGGTTTTGTCTTAACTTGTGGCGATGGCACTATTATTGAAATAGCAATAAATGAAGGATGCGGTGGTTGTGGAAATGGTTGAAGCTAAAGGTAAACATCTTACCATAAGAGAGGTAAAAAAAATATTAAGAGATCAATATGACAATTTAGATACTGAACTAACAAATAAGCGAATCAACTTTCAAAAAACGCAACCTACTGCAAGTCAGATAAAAGATATCGTAGTTGATACATCACACTCGTCTTTTGATAAATTTGCTCATTATGTTATTAAAGATGAAATATATGATACTGAAATTATATCTCTGTTAGAGTCAATAAATAGTTATGAGGCTCTTATCATAAAAAGAATTAAAAGTATAGCATTAGCGAATCGAAAGGAAGCAGAAGTTATCATATTAAGAGAAGATGAAAAATATGCTTCTGAACACAATGGAAAACCAAGAACTTGGAATTCGATAGGGGAAATAGTTGGCTTTAGCGATAGACAAGCCCAAAGAATTTATGAAAAATATCTAAATTCTTAAAAGATGTCGTGTTGATGTCATAGTCGCTATGTTAAAATAGTATCATGGAATATTACACTTGATATTCCATAACCCCTTTTTATTCTTTAAACAGGTGGTTTTGGTCACTACTTAATAGGTAGTGTATTGATGATATGTAAAAGTACCATAGAGGTATGGGAACCTTAACTATTTACCAGTAGGAGCATATCAAGTTGAACGGGACGTTCGTA
>CAZKKM010000005.1:30758-33944 GCA_964553435.1 uncultured Muribaculaceae bacterium
ATAGTAAGAGAGTACGTGACTTGGCTTTGGACATATCATTGATACAGTACCTATTAAGGTACTATAGAGGGTGGCAGCACATGAGTAAAAACGATGAACTAGAGATAGTCATAGAAGCATTACAAGAAGCATATCGCTTAAAAGGCGAGTTAGAGGCCTTACTAGAAAATATCCAAAATCCAAATGTCCACACAAGAGAGAGCAAGAAAAACACCGAAAGAAGACTAAGACTTGTCAATAATGTTATATATGCAGGTGAAAAAGCTAGACTATCGCTAGAAACAGAGATAGTCAAAGAAAACAACCCTAAGATGAGATTTAAAAAAAGAACGTAATTATAGAACTTCGGTTCTTTTTATTTGTAATCACAAAAGAACTAACAGAATCACTTCTTTATAACTACCGTGTTCTCCTTTCAGTTAGTTTGCGTTGTGGTTAGAAATAAGAAACAGAGGAGATGACTTTATGAAAGTAAATGTATTAGGAACAGAGTATAACATAATAATGAATGCCGAAATCAAGAATTATCCCATACTTAAAAATTCAAGCGGATATACTGATACAAGTATAAAAGAAATAGTGATAGGTAAATTTGTCGCAGATGATATGTCAGTGGAAGATGGAGATTCATGCATAAGAAAAACTTTGCGACACGAACTAATTCATGCATTTATGTATGAAAGCGGACTAGACTCAAATAGTGATTGGGCAAGAAATGAGGAATTAGTCGACTGGATCGCTATACAATTTGAAAAGATATTAAAAATCTTTAATTCAGTAAATGCAATCAGAAAGGAAGACTAGATATGGGAAGACATAAAGATAAAAATAGTACACAAGCGAAGAAATATAAAGATCACTTTGCTAAGATAGCAGAGAAGACATCGAAAGGGAAAACAAATAAGAAACACAGAAAGGCAGGTAAATGATATGACAAAGATCAAAATAATAGAGGCATATAAAGATTTGGAGCTAAAACGCACAGTAAAGCAAAATGAGATATTGGAAGTTTCAGATGCTCGTGCTAAAGAATTAGTCAAGAAAAAGATTGCTATTATAATACCAAGCAAAAAAGAAGAACAGGAATGATATTATGCTTACACTTAAGCAAGAGAAATATGTTCAGAATCTAGTTAAAGGTATGTCCCAAAGAGAAGCCTATAAGAAGTCTTACAATGCTTCTAAAATGAAAGATGAATCGATTGATAGAGTTGCTTCTAGGTTATTTAATAAGGTAGAGATAAAGTCTAGGTATGATGAACTTATGAAAAAAGCAAGAGACAAGTCAGAAGAAAAGGCAATAATGAGTGCCGTTGAACGGAAAGAGTGGCTGTCGCGAGTTATTTCTGGAGAGATAAAAGAAAAAACGGCAGTATTAAAAACTGATGCTGATGGAAATAGCAAGTTAGTTGAACAAGAATTTCCGTCTTCGCTAAAAACTAAGATTTCTGCTCTAGATACTCTTAATAAAATGGACGGTCAGTATACTACGAATATTAAAGGTAATCTGAATATAGATTACGAAGATAAGCTCAAACAAGCGATAAGTGAAGATGAATATTAATACAAAAAAGTATATTGAGCAGTTCATTAAAATTAGAAACAAAAACAGTGAGATAGTTCCACTCAAACTTAATAAACCTCAACAAAAATTATATGATGAGATTAAAAAACAAAAACAGTTAGGCAAGCCAGTTAGGATTATTATACTCAAGGCCCGCCAAATGGGATTTAGCACATTGACCGAATCTATTATATTTAAAGACACAGTTACGCATTTTAATGTCAATAGCGGTATAGTAGCTCATAAAGACGACTCGACAAATAATCTGTTTAATATGAGCAAATTGATGTATGAGTGTTTACCAATAGAATTAAAACCTAGCAAAAAGGCATCAAATGCTAAAGAGTTAGTCTTCGACAAAGATGACGGAACAGGGTTAAAAAGCAAGATTAAAGTTATGACCGCTGGTGGAGATGGAATCGGAAGGTCTGATACATTCAATAATCTTCATATTTCTGAATATGCCTTTTGGGGAAAAAATAAAAAAGAGCAACTTATCGGATTATTACAGTCTGTTCCAAATCTGCCCAACACAATGATCATTATAGAATCGACCGCAAACGGTTTTGATGACTTTAAAGACATGTGGGATAAAGCGGTTAAAAGAGAAAATGATTTTGTGCCATTATTTGTAGGGTGGAATGAACTCGACGAATATAGTATGTACTATGATGACTTTGAACTTACTATCGAGGAAAAAGAACTGAAAGAATCACATAAACTCACCAATGAACAGTTGGCATGGCGTAGATGGTGTATAAAAAACAACTGTGATGGCGATATCGAATACTTTAATCAAGAGTATCCAATATGCCCGGAAGAGGCATTCATGAGTACAGGAGAGTGCATTTTCGATAAGAAGATTATCATCAAGAGAATAGAAGAATTGAGACAGCGTAAAGAACCTATTAAACGAGGTTCTTTTGTTTATGACTTCCATAATAATATTATTTCAAACATTCGATGGATAGACGATCCTAGAGGCATCATTAAAATCTATGAAGAGCCTAGGACAAATGTTCAATATGGGATCGGTGGAGACACAGCGGGCGAGGGTAGTGATTTATTTGCTAGCCAAGTCATCGAAAACTTCACAGGGCGACAAATGGCCGTCTTATGGGGGAAAATAGACGAAGATTTGTATTCAAAGCAGATGTATTGTTTAGGTAAATACTATAACATTGCCCTTTTAGGAATAGAAGCGAACTTCAGTTCCTATCCGATAAAGGAATTACAGAAATATAGATATCCTAAACAGTATGTTAGAGAAAAGGAAGATAAGATCACAGGTAAAAAGGAAAAGTCTTACGGGTTCAAAACGACATCAATTACAAGACCTGTCATTTTAGCGGAGTTGGTTCGAATACTACGAGAAGAGATAGGGAATATAAACGATATTCCTACTCTAGAAGAAGCGCTGACGTTTATTAGAAATGAAAAAGGCCGTCCAGAGGCTCAATTAGGTAAACACGACGATCTTATAATGTCTTTAGCGATCGGATATCGAATAATGGAGCAAGTAAACACTGGATGGGAAGTAACGACAACGAAATTAATATAAAGGATGTGATATTATGTTACAAATAGCAAATTTAAATGAACTAACAGCACAAGAGATACCT
>CAZKKM010000006.1:0-31313 GCA_964553435.1 uncultured Muribaculaceae bacterium
TATCTCTTCCAAATAATCTTGTCATTTGTTCTAAAGATAACCAAACCGTTTCATTTTCTAAATTAACATCTAATTTAATATTATCATCTTTAGATTCATATATTATTAATTCTGTATTACACTTATTATCCATCTTTCACCTCTTTTGTAACAATATTATACTATACTTTGACGATTAAGGACAGAAAGTCATCGAGAAAAACTTACAAAAGATTAGCAAATTTCAATATGATTTTTACGTTCTAAAATACAGATATTTTCCAAATGATACGTATAACTAAACATGTCGAGAAGATACACTTTTTTAACATCGTATTGGGTACTGAGGATTTTTAAGTCTCTACTCAAAGTTACCGGATCACACGAAATATAAATTATACTTTGGGGGGTGATGGTTAGAATGTTATTAATGCCTTCGGGGGACAATCCACTGCGTGGAGGATCCACGACGATGGTATCGATAGAGTCGACGATTTTACCGGCATTTTCGAAGGCATCACCGAGCATGAATTCGACGTTCTCTATCTTGTTCATACGAGCATTTATTATGGCATCCTTGATAGCATTTTCGACTATTTCGATGCCGTATACTTTTTTGACTACTCTGGCCGCGAGAAGGGATAGAGTTCCTACTCCACAGCACATGTCGAGAACAGTCGAATTCGGTTTTAGAAAGCTTTTGACGATGGCGAAAAGTTGCTCAGTCATATAGCGATTGACTTGGAAAAATGAGTTGTAAGTCTCTTTGAAGAGAAGACCGGCGGCCATTTCGATGTAATGGTCTGCCCCAAAATATGTTTTGCCGTTGTAGATTATGCCGACGAGTTTAACTTTTTCTCTCAATATTTCGACATCGATGTGCGGTTCTTCATGCGATTCGATTGCGATGATGACTTCGCCGTTGTAATTACATTTAATAGTCATGAGAGCTTCACTCAAGTGGAAGAAGTCGAGAGACCGCAAGATGGTGTTGATCGCATCTTCGACGTTTAGACAACGGTCAAGTTCGACAATGTCGTGACTGTGCTTTTTGTAAAAGCCGGCAACTCCATTGGAAATGTGCAGCTCGACCTTGTTGCGATAGAAGTCTTTGTTTTTATTTTTGACGACTTCGATGTTCGGATTGAGACCAGCATATTTTTGGAGTATTTCTGTCAGTTTGTTCTTTTTGAAAGCGATCGTATCATCGTAAGAAAGGTGTCTCAAATGACATCCCCCACATTCTTCGTAGTACGGACATTTACTTTTATTTCGAGCAGATGATTTTTCTATATAATCTGTCACGATGGCTTCTTTGTATTTGGAAGTTTCATCGACTATTTGGACTTCTACTATTTCGTCTGGAAGAGCATTTTCGACGAATACTATTTTGTCGTCAAAGTGAGCTATTCCCCTACCTTGATGGTCAAGTTTTTCTATTTTTAAACGCATTCGATCACCTCTTAAATTTATATAATTCTACGACTTCACTTTTCGTGAGAGTTCGATATTCGCCACTTAAAAGTGTACCCAAGTCGAGAAAAGCATAATGTGTTCGTGTCAATTTTGTAACATCGTAGCCGAGAGATTCGAACAATCTTCTTACGATGCGATTGCGACCTTCTGTAATCGTTATTTCGACAATGCAAGTGTTCTTTTTTTCGTATTTTTTTCTTATTTTCAGGTGACTAACTTTTACCAAACGACCGTCTATGGCGATTCCTTTTTTGATAGCAAAGAAGTCTTCCATAGTGATGATCTTATTCAATTTGGCCAAATAAGTCTTAGGGACATGAGAACGCGGATGAGTTAGTATGTTCGTAAGTTCTCCGTCGTTCGTAAGCAATATCAGACCGGTCGTATCGTAATCGAGTCGCCCGATTGGAAAGATGCGAGCATCAGTCTTAATGATATCGACGATAGTCTTGCGACCGACTTCGTCGGAAACGGAACTAATCGTCTCTCGGGGTTTATTTAGAAGATAATAGACTTTTTGTTCTACTTTCAATAGTTGACCGTCGATTTCTATTTTGTCGCTCGGCTTAGCTTTAGTACCGAGTTCTCGAACTATTTTGCCATTGATCGATACTTTGCCCGAAGTGATGAGTTCTTCCGCCTTGCGACGAGAAGCATAACCACTTTGAGCGATAATCTTTTGTAAACGTTCTTCCATATGTAAATCACCATTTCAATTTTAACATACATCTGGGGTGATAGCAAACTAACATGTTGAGAGTGCGAGTAAGTTACATGTAAAATAAAAAGATACCCAAAAAGGGCATCATAATTGAAATACTTCAGTAGGTGTTTCTTCTGTGTCGCTCGACTCTTCGGTAGGCATTGCGAAAGCTTCAGTTGGTGCCTCATCGACGATTGGAGTTTCTAAATTGGTAGGCTCGATAATTTTGAGAGTACCGCTTGGTGCTCCGTCGGTCGAACTAGTGAGAGTCGAAGAATCGATAGTTCCTTCGATAGGTGTGACCGAAGCATTGTTTTGAGATGTAACCTCTTGTATTGTACCGGCGGTGTTAGCCTGATTTTCGATAGTCGCAGGTCCCATCTTACCCTTTTTCTTCTTGTTCTTGCTGATCATCAAAATGAGCATAAGCAAGACTATCAAAAGAACGATTACGATATAAACCCAGTAGTCCATGACGTTGAATGAGTGTTTTACTGTTATGATATAGTCTTTTGTCGAACCATCTTCGGCCGTGACTCGCACCGTCACTGTATCTCCGCTCGAAAGGTTGGAATTCCCGAGAATCGTGACATGGGCATATTCACTTTCGGTTATCGGTGCTATATTCAAAACGGACTCTTTACCAATTTCGACCGTATATTCAGTAATCGATGGATCGAAATTTAATTGATGATTTTCTATCGTCAAGCTCGAAAGAAAATTGTTAGGAGATTTGGCTTTTTTCTTCGTCACATTGAGGACATAGAGCCCCGTATTTTTATATGGATCGCTCATCGAAATGGTTATTTTGTTGAGGCCGTCTTTTAGGTCTTTAGAATTTTCCGATATATCTATCACTACAGAGCTATCTTGAGTATGGGCTTCGATGTCCAAAATACTCACGTTTCCGGCTATTTCGAGATCGTATACTCTTTTATCTGGCTGAAATTCGAAATCGATTTCGGATATTTTGAGACTCGAAAGATAGAGAACTCCATAATTCGGTTCTTCTATAGTTCCGTCGATAGCAGGTGGCTCGGTGGTATCGGTGTCATTTGTAGGAGGTTCGTTATCTGCTATGGTATTCGGGATCGTTCGAAAATCGATAAAATAAGTGTAGGTACCAAATCCACAGGCAGCACCATCCACTTTGATTTCGACAGGTCCGTTTTTAGTCGAAACACTGCGTGGAGCATATCCTTCGACCCAAGTATAGTCGGTCGTGCCTTCGAGAGTAACTATATCGGTTCCTTCTGGAATGCTCACGAGATATTTCATTTCACCGAGCGAACTGATCGTACCAACTGATGACTTGAGTTCCTTTATTTCTCCACAGGCATGTACGTCATCATAAGAGAACATAGCTAGCATGACGGTTAAAATAAGCATTAATCTTTTTTTCATCTTGACCCACTCACTATTCTAATAAAGATTATAACACAGGTAAAATAAAAATGAAACAACTTTACTTCTTTTTTAGTGCAAAAAGAAAAGACCAAAAATATAAAAAGATAACTCTTTTAATTGTGAGTTATCTTTAAAATTATCCTTTCGTTGTATCGGTATCTATAAAATGGTAAGGATCACTTTCTTTTTGTCCGATTATCTTATTCTGCTTTTTTTAGGCAAAATATATTTATTCGACACGATACTCGTTTCCTATAGTACCGTCTCCAATCATGGTATTCACGTACTCGGCGGAGAGATTTATGACTGGTGCAACAGCAGCTACTACCTCATCTGCTGTCATTAACCCAACAGGGTACGTTAAGGCTCCATTTCCTTTTTCTTCGTCGCCTACTGTAAACGCATCGTTTTTCTCTTGACATTTGAATGTCGGTTGAGGATTGTTATAATATAGCCCTCCCTGTTCTAATCTCGCATATGCTCCATAGGCAATATTTTTGGTACACAGAAGTGTGAGGAATGAAAGGAATCGTGTATTGGATGACGAAGGTGATGATAAAATGATACGATAATAGAAAAAAAGATGATTCCATCGAGGAACCATCCAAAACGAGATTATACAATGAGAAATTAAATTTATGCGATAAATTTTTTTAGTTCATCCTCACTCATGTAGCCGACATGTTTGGCGACTTCGCGAGAATTCTCCATCAATATGAGAGTCGGAATACTCATAATGCCCATTTTTGTAGATAATTCTGGGTGTTCGTCGGTATTAATTTTGATGATTGGAATACCCAAAGATGAATCCAGATTTTCCAAAAGGGCTCCCATCATCTTACATGGGCCACACCAATCAGCATAGAAGTCGATGAGACATCTTGCTTTTGTTAACTCTTCAAAATTGTCATTTTTTTCAAAATGTTTAATCATATTTATCTCTCCTTTAAGTTGTCTTTCTATATTTATCAATCACTTGGTCGACACCAGGCATTTTGAGTTTTCCGTTCTCGACAAGAACATCGGCATTTTCAGATGTCAGAACTTTGTATTTCAAGAGGACTTCCAAGCATTCGAGATTAGCCGCATCGCGGTCAGAAGAACCTTTGTAATTGTCGGCAACTTCGTAAATTTCCTTGAGCGAGTCGTATATTGGACTTACGGCCGTACTCATGATCGGTGTCTTCGTCAAAATCTCATGTCCAAACTTGCTTTCATCGACGTATTTGCGAGTAGAATCGACTTGAACACAGGCAAAAAGCAGCAGGAATGTGACGATTATACCTTCGATAGCTCCGACGAGTGCACCCAACAGTTTCGATGGTAAAGCGAGAACAAAAGTCAGTTTCAATAGGGTTTCGAAGACACTCGTCATCTTTACTATGACCTGATATACTGTCATGAGGATGGCTGCGACCAATAAAAAGGCAAAGAGTTCGTAGATGACGATGTTGAGAACGGTTATTCCCATGATAAGTCCTGAGAATTTGAAAAATGGCATGACCTGATAGAGGAAAACCGAAACCGGATTTTTGAGTAGGTAGGCTATGACGATTACGGCAATGCCTCCGACGAATGATACCGTCTCTTTGACTGCACCGTTCGAAAAACCTTTAGCTATGAATATCAACAGTATGATGAGAATTGCGATATCTACTACATTCATTTATACTTCACCTTTTCTATTCAAATTATATTACATAATCCGATTTAAAACAAGCCATTTTTTGGTAATGCCAATCCGGTTGTCGGAGTTATGCACTATTATCTTACACGTATCTTCGAAAAATATGACGAATTAAGAACGAAAAATCTCAATAAAAAGAATTTTTGACATTTTATACGACAGTTTTGAGGCGATGAATTTGACAAAATGAAAAAACATATATATTATTATATTAGATATTTTGAAAGAGGGGATTTTTGTATGAGGGCACGAGATTATAAAGAATGGTATAAAATAGTGAGACCCATAATCACGAGCTGCGAATATAAGAAAAGAAAATATTATCGACATCACGGCGATGTGAGTGTATACGATCATTGTATAAAGGTTTCACTTGGGGCTTATGCTTTGGCCAAAAAATTGCACATGGATTATCGGAGTGCGGCCATCGCTGGAGTTTTACACGATTTTTATACTACTCCTTGGCAAGATGTGATGATACAACAACCTTTTTTCCAAAGGCATGCATTTTCACACGCGAAGTGTGCATTAGAAAATTCTCGCAAGTATTTTGGAAAATATTTGAATCCGAAGATAGAAAATGCGATTTTGAGACACATGTTTCCGTTGAACATAACACCGCCTAAGAGCAGCATAGGTTACATAATAACGATAGTCGATAAGGCCAAGAGTATGGATTTCGTCTTCTGCAAGGAAACTTGGGCAAAGACACTCGGGCTGCGAGCTTTAAAGAAAAAAAGGAAATCCAATTAAGGTGAGGTCAAAATGCTCTATTTATCGAAGTTATTCATTTGTTTTATCATCTTCTCATTTTTGGGATGGTGTCTCGAGGTCGTATACGGTTTAATAGGTCAAAAAAGGTTTTTGAATCGCGGATTTTTGATCGGTCCCTTATGTCCCATTTACGGTCTAGGTTGTGTTCTTCTCTATTGGCTGTTGAGCGGGTATGCGAATGATCCGATCATCTTGGCTTTAGCTAGCATGGTTCTATGCTCGGTTCTCGAATATACAGCAAGTTACATCATGGAGAAGATATTCAAGACGCGTTGGTGGGACTACAGCGAAAAGAAGTACAATATAAATGGCCGCATCTGTCTCGAGATGGCCATTCCGTTTGGAATATTGGGACTAGGTGTCGTATATTTGTTATTTCCGGCAACTTTGAAAATTTTATCGTTTTTGCCGGATATGGCGATTTATATTATTGCAGGTATTCTTCTTTTGGCATTTCTCTTGGATCTCGTCGTATCGTTCAAGGTCATCTTGAAGTTCACGAGTGCTATCGAACATATCCCTAAGGATATGTCAGAAGAAATAACTAAATTTGTCAAGGATACACTTGTCAAACAAGGCCATTTGACCAAAAGATTGATCGAAGTTTTTCCAAATTTCAAAATAGATTTCGATTTTATCAAAAACAAGATATGGAAAAAGAAGGATTGAGTTCCTTCTTTTATTCTGAAAAAGAGGCATCGACATAGTAGATTGGTCGATTTTCTTCGAAGTATTTTTTTTCAAAATCGGTCATCACATTCGATATCTCACGTTCGTCATGATGAAGATCGAGACTCACTTTGTCGAAAACGTACCAATATTGCGATAAAGTTTCGAGAGAATATGCGAAGAATCCTTTGTTGTCTGTTTTGAGAATGATATGCTTTTTCTTTTTGAATATGCGATCATAAAGTTTTAGGTATCCATAGTGAGTGAAGCGCTTCTTTTCGTCGATTTTCTTCGGCCATGGTTCAGAAAACGTGAGGTAAATCGTATCTATTTCGCGAGCAAAGATGGTATCGACGGAAGTTGCATCGGCATTGATCAATTTGAGATTAGGTAAATTTTGTCCTTGCAGTCGTTCTGTCGCCATGACGAGTTGAGAATCTACTATTTCGAGGCCGATGAAGTTTATGTTCGGATATTTTTTGGCCATCGCGATGATGAAGTTTCCCCTACCCGTTCCGAGTTCCAAATGGATTGGATTTTTGTTTGCAAAAAGATCGTTCCATTTTCCTTTGTATTTGGTCGGATTGCTTACCAAGTAAGGACTTTTCCCGATTATTTTATCGGCATCTTTTATTTTGTTGTATTCCACATCAATGCACTTCCTTTACGAAATCAATTATATCATCTTTCTAGCGAATAATAAACGAAAAATAAAATGAGAGTATCAATTTTCGTCTTCGGGTTTGGAATTCAAAGAGATAATGAAAGTTTGTGAGCTTTCAGTTTGCTTTCTTTTCAATTCACAAACTCGATCGGTGAAGTCGGCAAGAGTATCTTGGATGGAATCATCGATCGTGATGTGTCCATGATCGATCATATCGTGAATGACTCGAAGAAGTATTTCGGCACAGTCGAGTCTTTCAATCTTGAGATAAAATGATAACTCTTTTAGATAGTTGTCGAAATCGATCTTCAGAGCATCGTCGACGATATAGCCTAGCATGTGCATGGAATGAGAAAAGAATTTTGAATGCAAGAGAATGCTCTTTTCGATGCTCGCGCGAATTAAATAATAGTATGCGTCTTTATCTTTCGATGTTAGATAAGCATAAATGAGTGTGTACGCGACATCGTATTCGCCGTTGAGAAGGGAGGCATATATTTCTTTGAGATAGTCGATGTTGTGAATTTTTGTACATTTATTTTTTTGATGCGCGATCAACTCGTCACGCAGAACGATGGCATCGTGAATGAGTGTGCCTAGACTATCTTTTTCTGGTGGGATTCCCTTTTTATGTGTAAAGATGAGGTTGGTCACATACATTCTTTCATATTGGTGATTTCGAGTTACTTCAAAGCCATCTTTAGATGGTCCGGCTATCGGTTTGATCGGGACTCGAGAGGTACTCATCGCATAGAGATCTCTCGCTAGACACAGTTGTTTATATTCGATTATTTTTAACGGGTGTCTTCTTTCTTTGGCTTCCAAAATGGCTATCATTTTTTGATAGTCTTTTTCAGCTATCGCTTGAGATATAGATGTTGTTTTGGCTTTCTTACTCGCGGTTATTTGCCTCAAAAGCTTCTCGGTCAATTTGAATTCTATGTTCGTAGTTTGCTGTGCAGTGATTTCCTTGATGATCGAGACAGCATGGTAGAATTGCTGTTGAAGTATTTTATTTCGAAGATCATTTTGTCGAAGTGAATTTGCATATCTCGAATCGTCGTCATAAATCCAAATATCTTCAAATGTGAGGTTAGCTACATATTCTTTGCTCTTTTCGTCCAAATCGTATAGGTGACTTATGAGCAGAAGATAAAAATTATAGTCGTGGACATATTTTGCAGAGTGAGATTTCTTTAGTGGTTCGAGATACGACAAAGCTGCTGCATAATTTTCGTGGTAGACGGCATTTATCGCGAGTTGGATGATACTCGGATAATGATTTGGGTCTATCTTCGTACAGATTTCGAAACATTTTACTGCACATTTATACTCTCTTTTGTTCAGTAAATCGAGACCGTACGAATAGAGTTCGTCAGGACGACGCGGCAAGAATCTTCCGTTTGAAAGTTCGATCAAATCGAGTTCCATTGGTCCTTCTATCGATTTTATTTTTTCGATATCTTCAGTAGTCAATGCACCATTCGTTATCAATTGTTCGAAGAGAATTCTATTTTTCATCGTTTCATTCCTTTCATTCGATGTTACTATATAATAAAGTATATATCGCATTATTGCAAGTGAAAAGCATCACAGAGTTATCACAAAAGATGCGTAGCCGTTTTTGATCTTATTCACGATAGTTTTAATCGATTCACACAAAAAAAGACTTTAAGTCTTCTATTTTTTGGGTTTAAATGGCTTCCTTTTTGGTTGCTGGGCCATTTTTTTTTGCATTTTCGTTTCCAAGGAAGCAAGTATTGGTTTCATCTGTTCAGGTGAAATGTCACTGTGACCATTTGCAACTATGTCTCTTATCAGTCTTAGATACAGTGTGACCATACGCATGTCATTTCTGGCTAAATAATAGTAAACGGCATCGACATAACGGGCTACATCCATATTGAATATACCCAATTTTAATTTGCTTATCACTTCCATCGGGTGAAGAAAAGCACTATCTTTCTCTGCTATGCTTATTTCGATCAGATCTTTAATGTAATAAGTGTATGCAGTTAGAGAGTTTTGTGAAAGATATCCGTCCAAAACGATAAAAGCGCGATTCATATTTCCGGATATCAATGCAATTAGAATGCTAACCAACGGATCTTTTTGTTTAACAGACTGTGGGGTCGAAGTATTCGGATGTGCAAATAGTTTTTCGTTTGGAGCGGTTTCTTCGCCATTTTTGTCGAAATCCAGTGTCTGTTTCAAAAGAGATACGATAGCTTTGTCTGCTTTCGTGAGTTCACCATTTTGTGCATTTTTTTCATAAATATCGAGAGCTCGAGTATAATTGCCGGAAAAGATGTACTCCAAGACCGAGTTGGAATTGACGGGAGATTTTTCGCGATGTGTGCCAGTCGTGCGCATATCGATTATATCTTTCGCTATGGCGAACATGGCGCGATATTTAGAAGGAAAATTGTGTATCTTCTCTTCTTTTTCGAAAAGTGTTATGAGTTCTTCTATTTGTCTTTCTAAAGCGAACGAGCGCATTTGTGCAAATTTTTTGTCGTTTGCCTCACTTGCTGCAGTGAGAAGAGCCATCGTAAGTTCATCCTGTTCAGTCAGTTTACCTTTAAGTGCTTGCAATTCTTTTAGTTTAATTGCCGCTCCGGTAAAATCTTGTCTCAAAGCCAAGCTTCGCACGGCATTAGTGGCAGAAGTATCAGTATATCTTTCTGGTGCCTCTGTGGTGAATACAGATTCTTTGTTCGTATTCTTGATTTTTTCGAAACAGATGTCTGGCACTTTTGATAGGAAGCTGAGCATGTAGAGAAAGAAATTGACATCGGCAGTTTGAGGACTCTTTTCGTAAGCAGGTACAGTCAATAGAAAATCCAGTGCTTCGTCATAGAGGCCCAAAGTGGCTTTAGACATAAAAATTCTAAAGTTTATTTCGTCTTCTCTAGGTGAGTTTTTTTCAGTAAACGCAAGAGCCAGGCGATATTTAGTAATGTCTCCTTTTATGCAAAGTTGCTCCGTGTATTTGGCAAAATTAGTTGAATCGGCCTCGTACGTTGCTTGGGCGATCTTTCGAAGGTAACCCTTTTCGACGAGTTTTCTAATGCGGTAATCGGTGAGACCTGCGGATATGAGGTTAGCTCTTTTCATAACACCCATAGAAAGTAGTGTTTCGTAGGCAATGGTTGCATCTTTTTCAATCATAATTAATAAATCTCCTTCTTCGTGTCCCCTTTAGTTACCCTTCATATCTTTATGATATAATAAATCGACAGCAAATTGCAACTTTTTTTGAAAATTTTATCGAATTATCTATTTTTTAGGTCGGTTACAGCTTCATTCTTAATCGAATTGTAATTTGTTTTGATCCAACACATGATGATAGATGTGAGAAAATCTATTTCTTCGTCATTTAGATCTCTCGCAAGGGGAAGAGCATACCATTTGTTTATACAGCCGCGACAGCATGTGGCCGTGGCATGTTGAGCAATGAAGACGGGGTGTCCTTTCATAGGAGTCTGTTTACCATCGTTTGGGAGTCTTTTTCGTATGCGAGTAGTAAGAAAATCGCGGGCATGGTGTTCTATCATATCTAATCCGTGTTCATCGATGTAAGAAACATCTCGATCTGTCAGATGAAACCGGGAACGAAAGTTCGATTTGGCAAGAGAGGTTAAAATGTCGTCGATTTTTTTATTCATCGAAATACTTCCTTTCATAAACATTATAACAAAGTCAAATTTAAAAAGTAACGATAAAGTTACTTTAATGTCTATCATATGCCGCATCCAGGGCGGCAGAGAGGGACGTTCCCTTGGAAAAGTCGATTATCATCGCTAGTGTTTTGTTGATGTCGGTGGGAGCGAAGTTCGTGCCATGTTCGCGCAAATTGTATTTTTCAGTCGCTGTCGTACCCATAGGTCCGGTCAAATCGAGAACCGCGCGGTAATCTGTAACGGTCGAACCGATGGTGGCTAACGGATTCAAAATGAAATCGAACTCATCGGCCGAAAGTTCGCTCGGGAGTTCTCTAATCGCTCTCGAAAAGATAGAATTGATGTTTTCGACGATATAATGAATGTCATTGCGGAACACCTCATCGGTATTGAATTTGTGTAAAATGTATGTCGTTGTATCATATGAAGCATAACGAAAAGCCCATTTCACAATCGAAGCATCGAAAATGACATACATCTTGTTCTTGGTATCCAAATCCCATGTATCGATATATTCGAATGCCGTAGTAAGTTCGTCGGCGGTTATCGGATGCTCTTCGATGAGTTCATTCGGTGTCAAATAATGGTCACGAACTGAATTTCTGGTGAGTGGGAATGTGAGAGGAGAAAAACGCACTTTGTAAACTACGAGCACTTCGACGAGGATGATGAAGAGATATACGAGCAGCTTTAACGGTTTGGTAATAGGAGATCGCAAAAGGCGGAAAGTTTTCTCTTTGTCGGAAACTTCACTGAACTTTTGACCAGGTTTTCTCACGAAAAGGAGTTTCCATGGAAACCAAATGGGAGATGTAATAATGAGAAGAACTTTCTTAAGCACAGCTAAAATTTTATTTTCCGTTTTGAGTTTTACTGGTGGATTCATTTCGTTATTTCCTTTCTTTTTATTTTGCTCTACGATAATTATATTATACCGTCAAACAAGGAACGATGCAAGGATAATACAGCTTAAAAAAGAGTTCTCTTGTGAACTCATTTTCTTTCAGCCTTATAATATGCTTCCTCCAAAGACATACCGCGAGCAAAATTGGTAAACATTTCGAGAGATCGATCGATTTCTTCATCGGTCATATCGATTCCTCCTGCTTTCATGTCTTCTTCGATTAGAATGAAATCGCCGAATGCCCCGAGGACATCGAGAGCGGCACGATAATCGACTGCAACGGAACCTACATTTGCAATCGGCTTTAGAGCAACATTTATTTCTTCGATTTCCAGCGAATCAGGAATTTCTTTGATAGCGCGAGCGGCGATCTGTTCGATGTTTGTCGCGGTGTATTCCAAATCTTCACGGAAAGTTTCATCATCGTTGAATTTCTCGACGACATATTGTAATGTATCGTCTGAAGTATAGAGGAATGCATCTTTGACGATATCAGAATCGAAGATGACATACATTTTATTTTTGGCTGCAAGATCCCAGTCGTCGATGTGATCGAATGCTCGTTTTAAAGATTCTTTGTATTCTTCGGGTTTATCTTCACTATTGAGATAATAGTTTTGGACAGATTTTTTAGTAATTGGATATGTCAGTATCGAGTATCGAATCTTATATACGACGAGTATTTCCAATGTGATTATACAAACATAGACGATGAATTTTAGTGTCTTAGTAATGGGTGCTCGCAAGGCACGAAAAAGCTTTTTGGTACCTGTAATGTCAGCAAACTTGTTGCCCGGTTTTTTGATGAAAAGAACTTTCCAAGGAAACCAAATCGGCGATGTTATTATCAGAAATAGCTTCTTTAAAAAGTTGCCAATTCGCGTATCGCGAGATTCCCTTTCATCTTTTATCGTTTTTTCCAAGGTAGAGTCTTCTTCTATTTTTTCTGTTTTTGAATCGAGAACGATGTCTTTTGTCTTTTTCTTTTCGATCTTCGTATTATTTTGTTTCTTTTCTGATCGATTAGCATTTTTTTCCTTCGTTTGAGGCATCTAAATTATCCCTACTTTCCGGTTTTCTTTTTGACGACCAGTTTTTGTGGTTGTTCGACGTATGAGCGAATGATCGTACCGCAGTTTAAACATACGATGTGATAAAGACTTTGTTCTTTCATCGTAAATATCTTTCCCACTGGAGTTACATTCGCATATCCTTGTTGTGCGGCGAGGACATTGTTCTCTTCGCCACAATGTGGACATTTTTCTTGCTTAGAATTCATCACTCTTCCCTCTTTCCATAGGCATATTATACTACTCTAAAGGAAGGATAGCAAGCAGGCGATTTTAGCCGTTTTCAAATATGTTTTTAGGAATTTTGGTCTGGTTTATCAGTTTTGGGTAAAATTATATGACTTTTAGCTTTATATTTTTTTTGCATTTCGGCTAGAATGCTAAGCGAAGTGTCGTCGGGAAGATCGTCGTGCCCATGATCGATCACTTCTTTTATCAAATCGATATAGAGTTCGGCGATATCGTATTCTTGTTTGTTCATACATTCATCGAAAAGATGTTTGTAGAAGTCTATGTTTACAGAATAATCGTTTGAGGTAAGTTTTTTGATAGTTCCTATTGGTCCTTTGAAACTGAAATCTCTAGTCTTATAACTGATATTGACGAGAGCGAAGACAAGATAACGATAGGAAGTTTTTCTCATATTCGTCAGTAATTTATCGATAGCGATCTCTGCACTGGAAATTTCTTTAGCTCTTAGGAGTTTAGAAATATAGTTTAGATCATCTTCAATTTGAGGAACGTCATTATGTTTTGTATTTCTTTCCAATTTAGGCTTAGTCTTTTCTGTCGATTGACTTTCTTCTATCGTTTTGACAGCCAAATCTAAGAGCATATAGATGTAGTCTCTACCAGTAGAAACGTTTTTTTCTTCGAGTATCGCGCGGTGCCTAGCAAGAGCTTCAGCATATCTTTTTGCGAAAATGAGTTCGACGAGGCTTTTTCTTTTTGCGACGGGCCTACATGAAATGGGTTCTCCTCTTTTGCATTTTTCGATATTTGCAGCTATATCTAAAATGAGCATGTATTCTGTAGTCATCTTATGCATCATGTATTCTCGTGAAAGAATTATGCAAATTCTTTCGGTATCGCTTTGGATAATAGCATTTTTTATCGTTCTTTTTAAAGCCTTATCTTTTTCGACGATGGATACGAGAAGAGAGTGTGTAAGAATATACTGAGGAAGAGTGCGATCGATGTCGGCACTTTCCAACTGAGAAAGAGCTCGAGCGAATTTTTGAGCAAAAAGATTTTCTATAAAAGATGATGATTCCATATGGGTTTCGAAAATCGAATCTTCGACTTCGGAAGCAAGAACGTTTTTAGCCAAATTTCGGAACGATTCGGGCAATTTTATGTTGAAACTAAAAAGATATACGTAATAATTGAATTGACCTTCGTAGATCTCATCACTTTGAAAATACTTGAGATAATGAAAAGCTTTTTCATATTCACTTTGATTAAAATAGTAAACGATCATTTTGAGACATATTTTGTAAAATAAAGATCCATAAGTTACACTGCATCTTTTTTTGAAATATTCGGAAACGAATATCGCATAGCAATTGTAAGCTTTTTCGATTTGTCCGCTCTGTTCCAGCTCGGTTGCATATTCCAGTAGGCCGTCATAATTGATCAAAGCATATGTATCGTTATTTTCTTTTTTTAAAATTCTTTTTTTATTCAAGATGGATATTTCTTGAGCACCCAATCCTCTTTCGGCGATGATATCAATCTTCAGTCGCTTATTGTTGGCGATGAGTTCGTAAAGCACTTGCATTTGTTCATCGAGCTGGTTGGGCTCTTTTTGATACATGTTATATACACTTAGGCATATTTCTGCATCTCTTGTCTTTCCTTCTTTTTTAAGTTGTTCTATAAAGGATAGAAAAGCAGTTTTATCGGCTGGAAAGAAGAAGTTGTTACTTCTTTTGATTCGACCATTCGAAAGAAGCGCTTCAATTTTGGCTTTATCGAAGCCATGTGTTTGTAAGGAGTTTTCAGTTAGAATCGGGTATGTTGGCAGTAAATTGTAAAACTTTTTCATATCTTCGTCCAATCGTTCAGGACGATTACGTTCATACAATAGGCAGCATTTGTCTGCGGCTTCTTCATTTCCTCTATCGCGAAGTTCTCGAGCATAAAGATATAATCTTTCGAGATTTAAAATTTTATAATAACTGCGACTGACCGAGGCAATGATGCCATTGGTGAAAGCTCTTTTTATTTCGCTTTGAGTTAAGGATTTTTTCATAAGTGGTTTATATAGACTTTCAGTTTCGATGTACAAATCGAAAATTCGACGTTCCAAAGGAGTAATCGCTCGTGGGTTTTTGTTTGCCTTTTCGTCGGCGAAATCGTCTTTCAAAGGTCGAAGGTCCAAATCGACTAGTGGTGTGATTTGTCTGTGAGCTTTTTTGATATAACCGAGCCGGTAAAGTGTGTTTATTTCGCGCAGACTCATACCACTTTGACACAAAGCCGATTCGGTAATATTATCTCTTTCAGAAATGAGCGAATATATCTTTTTTAATTTTCTTTTGATCGTGTTCGGATCGTTTTCTTCGCATATGACAAAACATTTTGCCGCTTGAGCATTTTGACCAATTCCTTCGATATATCTGCCGTATTGAAAGAATGCATCATAATCACAGATATCGTACTGTTTTCTTGGGAGTTTTCTCAGTATATTCTTTTTTACCAAAAATTTTATATTTTCTTTGGAGTAACCCGCGGCAATGAGCAAATTTTCGGTCAATTCACCGTGTTTGATCAATAAATTGAATATCCTTTTTTCTTCTTTATCCAACTGTTCCATCATCATACCTCTTCTATAATTTCAATAACACAATCGGTCGTGCGTATATATATTATCATAAAAACAATTTAAAAAAACATATTTTATGAAATAATTTGAGAAAATTATTTTAGAAGATTAAAAAAAAGAGTGAAAATCATCACTCTCGAACTACATTTTTGGTAGCGGGAGAGGGATTCGAACCCCCGACACCGCGGGTATGAACCGCGTGCTCTAGCCACCTGAGCTATCCCGCCGTCAATTTCTACCAATAATCGATCGGCATCAATAATATAACATATTTGAAGACGTTTGCCAAGTAAAAATTGTCAAAATCAAAAAGAACGATGACTTCATGTGTCAACGTTTTGGTACTCGAGCTGTCGGGTATATTCTTTTTAAATAGTCGTCCGGATAATGTTCGTCGAGAAATCTTTCGATGTAATTTTGTGGTAATATGCCTTCTCTTCTTCGCGTATGTCTCAAACAAGCAACTGTACTTATGGTACAATCTAGGAAGAGAATTGTACTCAGAATTATGATGGCTAGACGGTGAGGTTTGCCTTGAAGATAGCATTCGACTTTTTTGATGAACGGAAGCAATAAGCGATAAAAGAGAATGCCGGTTAGTCCCCAGAAACATCCGTGGAAAAGGCTGGTTCGACCATTTAGGTTGAATTTTAGATTCGTGTAATTCCACGAGATCGTGCCGAAAATCTTTTCTTGTGCAAAGGACAAAAAGTATTCTATTCCTGCGCCCATGACGAAAGCTATGGCAAAAACGATGAATGTGCGAGCGAGGCAACTCTTTTTTTCCATGTTCAAATCTTTATATATGAAGTAGAAAAGCAAAGCGCCAAAGCCATAGACGGGAATGAGAGGTTCGTAGATTAGACCTTGTTTGAGGCGATAGTAACCTTGCAATATTTCCAAGAGATTTTCATGAAGAAAGCCAATAAAACTTCCCGTCAGAAAAACCAACAAAATTATCGAATATTTTTCAAAAATTTTCTTTTTCATAATACTTCACTTTATCTTTTACAGATAATCCCCTTTTTTATTGAGGTGTATTCTAGCACATTTTGACATTTTTTGCAAATTTTGCCGCTTTTTGTGCTGAGTCCTAACTTTAAAATATTAAAAAGCACACGAAAAGTGTGTGCTTAGTATTCGCAGTTTTTAGGTGTACGATAATACGGTATGACGTCACGAATGTTTTCGATACCAGTCAAATACATGACGAGACGTTCGAAGCCCATACCGAAACCTGAATGTGTGCATGATCCGTATTTTCTAAGGTTTAGGTACCAAGTTAACTCTCTATCGTCGATATCGAGTTCCCTCATGCGTCCTAAGAGTTTGTCGTAATCGTCTTCTCTTTGACTGCCGCCCATGAGTTCCCCTACTCCTGGTACTTCTAGGTCGACCGCACGAACTGTCTTGCCATCGTTACCGAGTTTCATGTAGAAAGACTTGATGTCCTTAGGCCAATCGGTGATGAAAACGGGTCCTTCGAAATGATCGGTGATGTATTTTTCATGTTCTTTAGCGATGTCTTCTCCAAATTCTGGCATAAATTGCCAGTCGACTTCGGCATCTTTGAGAATTTGAACAGCATCATGATGAGTTATGCGAGTGAATTTACTAGTGATTAGTTTTTCGAGTTTGGCGATGAGACCTTTTTCGACGAACGAGTCGAGAAATTCCATTTCATCTTTGCCGTGATCGAGAACATAAGCGATGATGTATTTGAGGAAGTCTTCTTCGATATCCATGAGTTCATCGAGATCACAGAAGGCGATTTCAGGTTCTATCATCCAAAATTCGTTGGCATGTGTCTTCGTATTGGAGTTTTCCGTTCTGAATGTCGGACCGAAGGTGTAGATTTTGCTGAAAGCTTGAGCAAAAGTCTCGCCATGAAGTTGACCACTCCCAGTGATGAAAGCCTCTTTTCCAAAGAGATCTTGTGAAAAGTCAACTTTACCAAATTCATCTTTTGGTAAATTGTCGAAGTCGAACGTAGTTACTTTGAACATCTGGTCCGATCCTTCGCAGTCGGCGCAGGTGATGAGTGGAGTATGAACATAGAGGTAGCCATTTTTCTGAAAATATTCGTGAATTGCCATAGCTGCAAGACTGCGTATTCTGAAGACCGCATTGAAGAGATTGGTTCGAGGACGCAGGTAAGCTTGTTCTCGCAAGAACTCACGTGTATGTCTTTTCGGTTGAATCGGATAATCTTCTTGACAATCGCCCTCGAGAGTGAATCTCTCTATCTCTATTTCGAAGTCTTGTTTATCTCCTTGTGAAGCGATCAGTTTTCCTTCGACGACGAGAGCACTTCCCACACGCAAGTGAGTAAGTTCTTCATAATTTGCTGTGTCTTTAGAATAGACAAGTTGGACTCCTTTGAAGCCAGTTCCGTCGTTGAAGTCGATGAATCCGACGTTCGAGCTCGTACGGTGATTTTTAATCCATCCACAGATCGTCACTGTCTTGTCCAAATAGTCTCTATATTTTTCGTGTAATTTTTTAATTTCTATATGTTTCATTTTTATTTCTTCCTTTACCATAATCTGAGATTGCGAACATACGTGTAAATTATGTTCTCTTCTCTTTTGTTTTTAGCGAGTTTTACGATATCTTTGATGCGATATTTTGTGATGTCAGAACACTTTTCGTGTTTTAAAATATATTCGCAAGCTTTTATCACAGTCTCTCTTTCATTCTTCGCATGTAATAAAGCCGAAGCAGCTTTGTACAGTTTGTCTTTGACGGCATGATTTAGTCTTCTATAGAACCAGGATGGTCGGTGCGAAAAATAATAATCTATTCCGTCAAGTTTACCGAGAACTTTGAGAGTGTCATTGTATCCACGACGTATGTTTTCTTCGATGGAGTTTTTGTCGAAGATGATGATGCTTCCGAGATTGGTCTTCGGTTTTATTTCTATTAGTTCGGCCGTAGATTTGAATCTGGGTTTCCGAAATCCGACTCCTTTGATGTTGACAATATAAATTTTGTCGCATCCTATTTTTTCCAACATGTCCGATGGAGAGAGGTTGTAGAATCCGCCATCCAAATAGTATCCGTCATCGATGAGTTTTTCTTTTTTAAAAACTGGAAGATAGGAGCTGGCGACTATGTAGTCGTGAAGTTTGCCTTCTGGTATATCTTCGATAAACATTTCGAGAGGTTCGAGATTGGCCATCTTGATCGTAGTGAGCCCATAATTTATATCGCTTTTTCGAAGCTTTTTCTCATCGACGGCATTGCGGACGAGGGCACGGTAGTTGCTCATGTCGAGTCCTTTATTTTTGAAGGCTTTGTATATTTCGGTGAAAGATATTCGCAACTTATTGATAGAGAGGCCCGATTTGAGTATTTCGTGAGCTTTCGTCTCGTCAATACCCAAAAGTTCCGTCATAGTCGCATCGCGCCATAAGGCGAGCATCTTCGCTTCATCATGGGAGGCGATGAGAGCACCATTTAGGGATCCAATAGAAGTCCCAGAGACGGCATCTATCTTTATATGACATTTCTTGAGGGCCATGTAGGCTCCAGCTTGATAAGAGCCTTTGGCTCCTCCTCCTTCCAATGCGAGACCGACCATCGTATCACCTCCATTAGCACAATTATATGATAATTCGATGTAAAAATAAAGAAAAACTGTGGAAAATTCTGTGGTTTTCAACAGCTTTAATTTTGAGCGATTTGTGTTTTATTTTCATTTACGGGGATGAAATATGATTTTGACCGCATCGTCTTTGCCACTAGTCAGACGTTCAAAAGCCTCTTGAGCTTTTTCCAAAGGAATGGTTGCATCGATGTATTTTTTGACGTTGATGCGTTTGTGTGAGATGAGATCGATACATGTTTCGAATTCTTTTTCAGTGTAAGCTATTGCTCCAATTACTGTCACTTCTCCTAAGACGGCTGCGACGGTCGGAATGGTCACCGGTCCCGTCGATACTCCGACGAGGATTATCTTTCCTCCCGGTTTTACAGCGAGAATAGCCTCACTGACAGCCGCGCTGTTTCCACAACATTCTATGACGATGTCGAAACCGCCGTTCGATACTTCAGCTAATTTGGCCATCGTATCTTCTTTTTTGGCATTGAAATAGTCATCGGCTTTTCCAATGGTCGTAGCTTTTTTGGCACGGGCCATATTAGTTTCGAGCATAGCTATATAACTTGCTCCTTCTAAGCGGGCAAATTCGCAGGCCATGAGACCGATAATTCCTCCGCCGATGACGAGAACTTTGGCTCCGACTTTGATATTGGCTAAGGCAACGGCATGTAGAGCAACTGCACTCGGTTCGACGAGTGTTCCTTCATCGAAAGTCATGTTGTTCGGAATTTTTTTGACAAGGTCGGCACGACAACTCGTGTATTCGGCATATCCCCCCGGATTGGAAAGGGAAAGGCCGACTGCTTTAGACCAAGTTACACGGCAATATTGGGGATTGCCGGTCTTGCAAGCATCGCACGTTCCGCATGGCGAGATAGGTAGTCCAGTGACCTTGTCACCGACGAGAAGGTCTTTGCGATTTCCAGGGTCGACAACGCGACCACAGAACTCATGTCCCATGATGAGTCCAACTGGCGCGCCAGTGTCCCAATTGTGAATGTCCGAGCCACATATTCCACAAGCTTCTACGGCAATTACGACTGAACCTTTTTTGCTCGTCGGTTCATCATGTGTAGCCGTAGCGAGAGATTTTGGTCCGGCAATTTTAACGCATTTCATAATCATCACTCCTCTTTATTTTGAATCAATTATACCACATATGATGAATTTGTATAATAAACAGATGTTTTGCATTTGCTTTACGTAAATTTTTTCTTCGGTTGACATGTATTCGTGCCCATGACAGCGACAGAAAAAACACATATAATATCGTAGTAAGGTGGGAAAAGTCATGAAAAACGTTTTAACTATCGAGAATGTCTCGAAGGAATTTGAGACGAAGGATTCTTCTGTGTTGGCACTCGATGGTGTCAATCTCTCAGTCAAAGAAGGAGAAATTCTCGCGATCATCGGTCCATCCGGATGTGGAAAAAGTACACTTTTGAACATCATCTCTGGATTAGATGTACAAACGATGGGAAAGATCAATTTTTCTAAGAAAAAACCTATCATCTCTTATATGTTGCAAAACGATGCTCTATTACCTTGGAGAACAGTCCTCGATAATGCGACTCTCGGACTCGAACTTTCTGGAATGAAGACAAAAGATAAGATAGAGAACGTTCGAAAAATGCTCTTAGATTACGGGTTAGAAGGCTTTATCGATAAAAAACCTCCCAGTCTTTCGGGAGGCATGAAGCAACGTGTGGCTTTGGCAAGGAGTTTGGCCATAGACCCGGATATATTGCTTTTGGATGAGCCTTTCAGCGCTTTAGATTATTATACGAGATTGAATATATCTTCCTATGTTCACGACATGATAAAACGTTCGAAAACGACCGGTATCATCATCACTCATGATATTCAAGAAGCTCTTTGTATCGGCGATCGGGTTGCCGTGTTGTCGAATAGACCGAGTCATGTAAAATGTATCTATGATGTAGACGTTTTTGGAGATAGTATAGTGGAAAAGAGAACATCGAGTAGATTTAACGAATTGTTTACTAAGATTTGGAGGGATTTGGATGACGAATCATAAGCTTCGTGTTGTCGTCGTCCAGCTCTTCATCATCGGTATGTTTTTAGGAATCTGGCAATGGGGTTCAAAAGTTGGTTTCATCAACAGTTTCATATTCTCTTCTCCTTCTAAAATCGTAGAAACTATCTTCACATTGTTCAAAAACGGCGAACTTTTAGGTCACATCGGGGTTACGTTAAGCGAAATACTTTCTGCTTTCGCCTTGGGTATTGGCATAGCTTTTATCGTAAGTATATTCATGTATATGTCAAAATTTTTGGCCGCGGTCATCGATCCTTTTCTCACTATGTTGAATTCTCTTCCAAAGGTCGCATTGGGTCCCATCATAATCATCTGGGTTGGAGCGAACAGAAATGCCATCATCACGATGTCTTTACTAATCAATGTCGTCGTCTCCATCATAACAATTTACAATGGATTTATCTACACGGATCCTTTGAAAATAAAACTGTTCAAATCTTTCGGGGCGACAAAGTGGCAGATTTTATTCAAACTGGTAATTCCAGCGAACGTGAGCACTATCGTAAGTGCTCTGAAGATCAACATTTCGATGACTTTAATTGGAGTTATCATGGGAGAATTCTTGGTCAGTAAGGAGGGCATCGGGTATTTGATAATATACGGTACTCAGTTATTCAATCTGAATTTGGTGCTTTCGGGTATAGTTGTATTAGTCATCATATCTTTCTTATTGTACGAAACCATCACCTTTATCGAAAAGAGACTTCTAAACGAGTAGATGTCTCTTTTGTATTTTTTGGATCAATTATCTTTTTTATTTATCTTTAGGAAGATGGCATATCACTTTATCCGACTTTTGATGCCAGTTTTGGAAAACATCGCCATTAGGTGCGATAGAAAGATCGAAAGTCCTCTTAGAAGCACGAGACCATTCGCGTTCAAGTTCTTCTTTGGTTATGTACTTCTTAAATGATATCGTCTTGTTGTTGTCGCTCGACTTGACAATAATCAATTTATAATCGCCTGTCGAATATATTGGCAATTCGCTTACAAAATAGTTTTGTTCTCGCAATTTGGCAATTACTTCGTCGAATATCATATCGTCGATTTGATGCAGTTTTTGCGTTTCTTCTTGTAAATTTCCCATATCTTCGTGTAAAGATTGGAAAAGCACGTTTCTAATGTTAAGATAATCGGCTAGTTCGATATATCGCTCCAGCGCATCAACAGAATTCAATCCCCCTTGGAAGCAAGTCGCAACTAGAGTAAACGCATTTGTATAATATTTAGAAGTCAGGTCCCTTATTTCCTCGGTGCTTAAAGACTTGACCCCCAATATACTATCGTTGTCGGCATCTTCTATGGCATGCCTACTTATGTTTACATTATAATCTAAATTTCTTACTAATTCCCATATATATTCTGGTCCACAAGAGGCATTAGTAGAGACGTAATAGCTTACTTTATAATTCTCTTTATGGTGATGTATATAGGATAAGAATTCTCTCGTTTCCTTTAAAGTAGGTTCCCCTCCACCGATTACGACGTTATTTAAATAGGGCTCTATACTCCTAAAGCTTTTCATGATAGCATCAAAATTAAAGACAGTTGGATCTAAAAGATGGTT
This sequence comes from uncultured Muribaculaceae bacterium, assembly GCA_964553435.1. Lineage (GTDB taxonomy): Bacteria > Bacillota_I > Bacilli_A > RF39 > UBA660 > RUG11867. The sequence goes on from CAZKKM010000006.1 coordinate 23,074, forward strand.
GCGGCAAAAACTACAGCGGCCATTGCATTTTCTGCCCAACTCTAAGTATAAATTCGTCTGTCTTGTAATACATGTGTTTCCTAATCTAGTCCCTCGTTTACTTTGCCAAGACGAAGCATCAATCCCGGGTATTATGACGTGAGGTATAACTGTATTGGTTATTTTTTTAATCGTTTCATCCATAATAGACAATTCTTTCATTTCCCCTATTGGCAAAGTCAATTCTTCAAAATGACAGTTACGGAAATTAAACTTTTCTAACAAGTCGTGAGGGATACTTGAAAGATCGATTTCATCGTAGCACTTGTCGTGAATCAAGCCTTGAAAGAGTTGTATTTTATCTATGGGTGAAAATTTATCGTAACCTAATATGGTGCACAGTCGGCATAATGCCCCTTCTCGTTTGGCATCTTCTATTAGTGCGTCTTTTATCAATTCTAGGTACTTTTCAAAGTTATGAGAAGGAATAAAGTTTTTGAGCGACGGCAAGAGTCGTCTTAAAATCAAAAATATCTCTAAAGATGAAAATGGAATATGCGGATTCAATTTTAATGAGGATATATCGAATACTCCTACACTAGATAGCTCTCTAACTTCATCGGCCATCTCTTCGGAGAAGACGACATCTTTAACATCATCCATTTCGCTAACTAATAATTTTATAGACAAATGAGTACCTTTAAATACGGACCCCTTATATGAGACATAAGCGAAAGATCTAATATAAGATAGGTCGCAGTTTGTAAAGTCACAGTATTCTAGGCAATGATAATTCGTACATTCGATTAGTCTCAATGTCGATAGCTCAAACTTGATGTTCGTATCTTTGAAATTAGTATGGAAAAACTTAAACCCTTTCCAATATTTCCAAGAAAACTTCGATAAATCTATACCCGAAACATCGCAGTAGGATAAATCTCTTTCTCTAAACTCTTTTGAGTGCAAGAGTTCTTCAGATGTAGTGAACTTTTTAATATATTCCATATTCGTCATTTTCTCCTTTGTGTGCCTTATTATAAATATAAAAAGATCAAATTACAAGAAAAAAGTAGTCCGACGATTACTTAAAAAAGTCAAGCGGCAAACACTTGACTTATTGGCGAAATTTGAATACGTAATGCTTTTCCTTATCGTACAAGTTTATATCGTAGTATTCGATATATTCTGCGATGTGCTCTCTTCCCAAAGGAATGTAGTCTATTAAAAAGTCGGTTTTGTATTTACTCGGCAATACGATGTCTTCTGTCGTACATTCCAATTTGTTTTTGATGTAAAAATTCATCTCGTCGTATTTCAGTGAGGCACTATGATAGATGTAGATGTTCACTCCGGAAATGATTGGGATGACGACAAACCAAAGTGGCGACAAGAAATCGGTCGGGAAAATGTAGTTGTAGAGCTCGAGTATTATTAAAATATCTACGATAAAAAAGAATAGAACAGATCCTACTGTGATATGTCCAAAAATGGAAATACTCAGCATGAAGATAAATGAAGTTAAATAATAAGCCGCGATTTTTCTTTTGAACATACGAGTAGATGTCACATTCAAAAGAATGTAAAGAGACGAGACCGAAAACAGAATATAGGTCACATAATTTAGGTAGTCGTCAGTCGACAGAAGAGATGAGAAAAGGAAAGAAGACATTCCGAAAATGGATAAAACTGACGAGATGATCTTTCCCTTTAAAAATAGCTTTATGGCTTCTATCATCACGAGAGTCGAGAAGATGAGGACGATTATGAAATTGGAGTTGCATATAGTCGGGATAAATTCATGGATGAGATTTGAAGTGAAACCTGTGTATGTAAATCTAAGGTGGAAAACTGCACAAAGAAGGCCGGTGATTTCTCCTAAAAGTAAAGCGACGCAGCGATTGTCTTTTTTATCTTCTCTTTTAGTGAGATAGATGATTGTGAGTGCGAAAATAGTGAATGCATATGAAGGCTCGAGATTAGAAAAGATGAGACCTAGTGCAAAAAGTCCTAGATAGTTGGCATTGGATAATGTATTCTTGACGAGAAGTCTAATGAACAAGATGAGAGCTGTGCATCCGACAATGTGTGTCGTAAAGCTATGTATTTGAGTCAGTGTGTTGGCGATGGTAAGTCTGTCCAAAAGAAAAAATAAGAAAAAAGCGATGAGTGGCAAAATGTGATTTTTCTTTTCGATGAGATTTCCCATGAGAGTGAACATAAGTACACCCATCACTCCATAGATGATGATATTGAGCAAATATGTTTTGGTTTGTAAGGACATCAAAATGTTCGTGAGCAAGGCAGTATCTGTAGCATTTAAAATAAAAGATAAGTTGGTCTTGTCTTTAAGACTCCATGTGATGTCGATTCCCGTTTTAGGGAAGTAGAAGGCCAAGAGACAAAAACTTGCGAATATAAGAACATAAATCAATATAGATTTCTTCTTCATAACTATTCCCCCTACTTTTATTTTAGCATAATAGAAAGTTTTATGGTATACTTTTTTTAGGTGATAAGTAATGGATATTAGAAGTAACATGTTAAAAAACGAAAATTATCTATCTGAATATGCGACGCGAGATGCCGATGCGATAAGGTTTGAACCGATCGATGACGATATGCGCCCAAATTATTTTAGGGATACGGATAGAATAATTCATTCTCTTTCTTATACGAGGTATATAGATAAGACACAGGTATTTACACATTGGCCCAACGACAACGTGAGTAGGAGAATAATTCATGTGCAGTTGGTCGCCAAAATTGCGAGAACGATCGGGCGAGCTTTGTCTTTAAACGAAGATTTAATCGAAGCGATTGCCTTGGGACACGATATAGGTCATGTGCCATTTGGACATCCCGGTGAGAGAATACTAGATGAAATAAGTATGAAGTATCTCGGCGAACACTTTGCACATAATGTGGAGAGTGTACGTGAACTAGCAGTTCTCGAGAATAACGGTCGTGGAACGAATGTCACAATTCAGGTTTTGGATGGCATTTTGTGCCACAACGGAGAATTTGTTCAAGGCGAATATCGCCCTATGAAGAAGACAAAGGAAGATTTCTTGCGAGATTATGAAAAATGTTATGAGAGTCTTTCTCATATAAAGGCTTTGCGTCCTATGACTTTGGAAGGATGTGTCGTGCGCATATCTGATATGATAGGATATTTGGGACGCGATATAGAAGATGCGATCAGATTGGGTGTGCTCAAAGAGAGTGATTTGCCAAAGGAAGTTGTAGAAGTATTGGGAAAGACGAATCGCGAAATCGTAAACACTATCACTTTGGATATAATTACCAACAGCACAGGCAAACCCTACATCAAATTGTCCGATGAAATCCTCTTTGCTATCAAAAAACTAAAAAAGTTCAGTGTCGAATGCATTTATGAAAAGGCGAATACAAAAGAGGATTTGGATCGCTATGAGAGAATATTCAACGAGCTATTCGAGTATTATAGAGATAATATCGACGACGAGAATTGTTCTATCAACAAAATATTTCTCAAAAATATGAGCGAAGAATACCTCGAGAATACGTCTTTAGAGAGGAAGATAATAGATTATTTGGCAGGAATGACAGATGAGTTCATTTTGAAGGAATATGAAGATCTGATCAAATAAAAAAACACATATTAAAAATGAGTTCTCGGGGCGAGAACTCATTTCAAGTATTACTCCTCAATGACGTTAATCTTGATAAACGGCATTATCAAAAGTCATCGAAGCTAATACGCGTACACTAAGTAATACTCGTGTGTACTCTAGTATTTTACTCTTTTGCTCTTAGTATTATGCTGGGACTTCTTGGCATTTCTTTCTTCCAAGAGACGTTGGGTTCGTTCCATTTCGTACGACTCTTCTTTGTAGTTTATTCCCATTCCTATGACGAAGACTGTCGAAAGAATGTAGATGAGTATGAGAAGTATGGCAATGTTCGAAAGGCCACTGTAGTAGACGTTGTAATTGGCGAAATGTCCGACGTAATATAGGTATACTTGAGTGGCAATTATCCAGCTTATAGATGTGAATAAAGCTCCCAAGTTGACGTATGCACTCGGTATTTGTTTGTCCGGTGCGATGGTATATAAAATCTTTATGAAGAAAAAGATGATGAACCACGAAAACGGAAGTTTGAAAAAACTCAAAATGTCATAGAATCCAGAGTTGCCGGTCACATTGATGATGAGACTCATGAGAAAACTTCCAAATACCGGAACTAAAAGCATGAACAAAAGCAGCAAGATGACGATGAAGACCATGATGATTGCTTTGATACGTCTTTCGAGGAACGGTGTTTGGTCTATGCCATAGATGTTGTTAGCCGTAACGATAATCGAATTCATGCCATTACTGGCCAAATAAATGCCGACGATGAGAAGTATAAATAGACCGAAAGAGGCTTCCGTACTTCCCACTACCGGTGTGATGAGATCCAGTAGCGAATTGTCAATCGAAATGCGAAAGTACGAAGTGATGTCTGTTATAGAAATGTGCAAAAAGGTCGCAAAGTAAAAAAGAAGTGTGAGAGTCGGTACCAAAGATAGAAAGAAAGAGAATGCAAGGCTGCCTGGAAGAATGGACATGTCTGGTCTTTGCAAAATCTCTTTCAGATTGTTGACTATGCGTTTAAATCTTTTTCTCATTTTTTGCTCCCGATGTTAAGGATTTGTTTTCACGCATCTTTTCAGTTGCTTCGTTGATGGCATCGCTTATGAGTTTGACATCGTCTTCGATCATGCTAAAACCGATTGCGGCGTCTTTATCATGTGGTAAGTTTTTAAATTCTTTTGCCAACTTTTTGACATAACTGATAACTTGTTTTTCACTATATCCGACGAGATAAACGGTAAATTCGTTACCATCCGTGCGCATTATCTCCGAGTTGTCGAGTTGCGTCTTGATGAGGGCATTGGCAGCAGCTTGTATCTGTTTATCGCCTTCGATGTATCCATATGAATCGTTGAGCTCTTGAATGCCGTTTAAGTCTATGACGACGAGTCCTTGAGGATAGATAGTATTTTGATTCCAAATAGGAACATTTTCATTCAAGTAGTTGCGGTTTTTGAGCGAAGTCAGTAAATCGATGTATTTCATCTTGTCGTTCTTCTTAATCTTCTTGCGAACGAAAGCCTTTTTGCCTATTTTATAGATGATGAAGACGACGAGTAGAATGATCGCTATGATGATGAGTGCATATTTTGTGATTTTATATATGAGTGAACCGGAAGTAACTGCGCGATTGTAATCATCGATACCGGTGAATAGAGCTTCGTTTTGATCGATGGTGCTGATGTAATATGAGAAGAGTCTATTGAACATGGTATCGTTATTGGAGTGGAAGATCAGTTCAGTCTTGGTGTCGTCACGAAAGCGCTCGTTGACGTCGCTGTTGCTCTCTTTATATATTAAGTAATTGGCATAATCCATTGCGACGATTCCGTCGTTTTTGAAGATATTTTTCAAGTCACGATCGTTTCTGTAAGTGAGAACTTCTATGCCTTTGTTTTTAAGATAAGAAGCGACGGTGGAATTCTCTTTAGCATAGATGGTTTCTCGTTTTACAGAGTCAAACGAATCGAAGACGCGTGAATCTTTATTGCTCATTACAAAACTGACATAGACGTTATAAAGCGAATTTATCATAGGCATCGTCGTCGTTATCGAATAATGATTTAAAAAGAGATCGACTTCGCCTTTGGAAATAGCCCGCGTAAATTTGTTCAAATTGCTATAATCTTCATATTCGAAGGTAATGCCACTGAATTCCGAAAACTCTTGAATATATTTACTAGCGATACCGCCGTACATACCACTAACCCTTATATCGTAAGGGCTGTTTTTGATGAAACCGTATCTATATTTTTTCTTATTGATGACATCGAGTTCTTTTTCAGTTATTTTTAGACGACTTGTGAAGAGGTCGTATTCGTTTTTATTGAAAGATCTTTTGAAGTTTTCTTTAGTCCAGCGATTGAAATATTTGATTAAAAGTGAATTCAAGGTCGCATCGTCGCCGCGTTGTAAGTAGTAAAAGTCTTTCATTCCGCTTATGTGATAATTGATTTCGTAAAGATTCGAAAGAACTGTGTCGAGATATTCCAAACGCGGAACGAGAATGTGTTCGACTTCGCCGGAAGAAAGTCCATCCAAAAGTGCAGTCTTGCTATCGTAATTTTTCGTCGTTATAGAATTGGCATTCAAATAAGGTTGAAAAATCTCACTATCTTCGTTTAAATATCCGACCGTACCTACGAGATTAGAAAACGATGTGATAGAAATGTGCTTTTTACCGACGAGAACGTAATGATCGGTATAAATCAACCTAGCATCTTTCGGAAGTTCATTGCTTTTCGTAAGTGATAAGCCTGATGTTTCATCTTGAACAGAGGACGTAACTATATTGAATGAAAGATTCGTTTCGCGTTCGAAGTTATCGAGGAAGTCGTAGAAGACTCCTTTTCCATCGCGACCAAAGACATTTGCATCGTTGAGAACGGAAACCGATTTGAGACTCGCTTTGTTGTCGATTATGTATTTTTTCTCTGAGACACTAAAGGAGTCCTCGTTTTGCATGACACTATATACTATGTATATGCCACCGGCAAGAAGAATCACTCCGACGAGAAGGCCGATTATTATATTTCTTTTATTTTTCATAATTCACCGTTTATTTTTTAGAGTTATTCGACCAAGAGATGGTCGCCGCTTGAGCCTTTCTATATCCTAGCATTGGAAATGTGGTGCTGGAATCATCCGATGTGGATTTTGTCATGAGAAATTGTAAATCGTAATAGTTGAGATAATCCTCTTCAAAAAATTCTAGACTGGCGACCGAGACGTTTTGTGCTTCAGCGACCGTCGTATCATCGGCAAAGTCGACGTTAAAGTAGACAGTTTTACCATGTATGTTGATCTTGACGTCTTGTACTTTGTCCATTTCGAGAATCTTTGCTTCCATTTCGTCTTTTTTTTCATCTTCGATTAGAACATCGGAAATTCCGTCCAATCTTTTTCCATACTTATCGCCTGTAGTGCTCTTGAAAACATATCCTGCGAGCATTGCGACGATTATTGCAATACAAACCAAAGCTATCCCCATCAAAATTACAAATACTCTGTTTTCTTTGTAAAATTTTTTCATTAACTATGCCACCTCTTTGTTTGTAAACATTATACTACATTATATGGTTCTAAGCAAATAGAAAATGACCACAGTCTTGCGTGGTCGGCTGAAAGTGCACCAGTTATTGGTAAATATAATATCAAATGGCAAGTTATGTAGAGCTAGACTATTTTTTTCTCTTTTCTTTCAATATTTGGAAATAATGTCTCTGAGATGAGTTTGCGCATCGTACTCTCTTCTATCGAAATGAGTCCATCAGTAGATGGTGCAATTTTTAAAAGTTCATTTACAAAATCGGCGATAATTGGTCCTTCTTGTTCGTTTTCTTTCATGGCAATGTCGATCAGCTCTTTGAGTTGCTCAGGTGTAAGACCGAGGCATGTCATACGTCTGCTTTCGTCCAGAAGTTGCATCATAAAATCTTTTAGTATGTTGCCTTCTTCGGTAGGTGGAATCGGATATTGGACGAGAACTTCCCCTTCACGTCGAAAGAGAAGATCACAAACGAGAGGATTGTGATTGAGGTTGGCGAGATCGTAAGCTTTTTGGCCTTTTTTGTTACGCAGCAACACATCCGCGTCCATCATTATTAAAATTCTAGACATGTTGACATTTCCCAACTCGGAAGCTCGCATGAGAGGTGTGTTGCCCTCTGAATCGCGCATATCGATGCTTGCGCCGGCTTTCAAAAGTCGTATGAATTGAGCCATGTTGTTCATCTCGATGGTTCTCATGAGAGGTATGACGTATTTCCCAGCGGTTTCATCAAAATAACCGTCCAAGTAGATGCCTCGATTTATCAGCTTTGTAGCTTCGTAGTCGCTTTTTTGTTCGAGCAGTGTACTAAGTTTGAAAGCCTGTTCTCTCTTCTCTTCTTCGCTTATGACCTTTTGAGCAATAGCATTTCGATATTCGGCACAGGCTTCTGTGTTCAAACCATAAGTTTTTAAAAATGCGTCTTTTCTATTCATTTCTTTTTTTTCCTCTCTTCAAGTGCCATCATTATAATCTTTTCTTTAAAAAAATGCAAATACTTTATCGGTAATTATATGAACTTCAATTAAAGTAAAAAAGTCACCTTTACAAGTGACTCATCGTCAATAATTGGGAGTAATCGTAGCTTTGAAACC
>CAZKKM010000007.1:0-30309 GCA_964553435.1 uncultured Muribaculaceae bacterium
CTAAAAGAGGCGAAATCCCTTATGATATTTATGCAAGAAAAGAGGTATGAAAAAAAATGGAGAATGCGGATGCGATCAAAAAGATGTACAAATTGTTTTTGGATAATGGCGGTTTGACCAAAAGAGTTCTCGAGATGCACGAGATAAGTGAAAAAATAATCGAAGAGGCAATAGAGCAGGGACTTTTTAAATATATGGATGGTGCGAACATTTTGGTGCCGACAGTGACGAATCCACTCAAATGTTTCATAGGCTCTCTCATGAATGAAAAACAAACGCGTCGGGATGGGATGAAGATGTACGAAATTATGCTCAGGCTCGACGATGGATACTTAGAAGCAAAGTGGCATTTATTCAACGAAAGTGTTCGACGAAGAGAATTTATGGATAGTTATTATTATCTCAAAAAGATGAGAAGCGATACGGAGTGGTTGCCACTTTTCGAGTACAATTTTTGCCTCTTCCTTTTGAATTATATCATCGAACTCGATGCAGAAGACAAAGAAGCAGTCGGGAAGATGACTTTAGAAGATATATGTCCTTCCGATGATTATGAAAATGATAAGAATTTGGTCGCGGCTATAAATCGCATTCGCGAGACCGTTTTCAAGGGTGAATTGGGAATAGCGAGAAGAAATGCCGATAGAGCGAGCAAAAAATGTAACTATGCTGTCATACCTGGCAAGACTATCAGATCGTTGGTAAATGCTGCTCAAAGTCGACAGAATTATCTTTCGCATCATCGCGATATAAAACCAAAGATGAAAGTTCAACTCAATCACATCGCCGCTTTGTTGCGAACCGGCAATCATAGTTACGGTTACAGCTTACTACATCTTTATCTCGAAGAGAGGGGATTAGATGAATACGAATATTTGATCGTCGATCTCGTCAAAATAAGCAAAGTAATGGGAGATTACGGATTGGAAGAAGCTCTAAAGACACTTGCCGAATTGACTAGTGGCGATTTTAAATTCACGATGGCATATTATATAGAGGGTATGGAGAGAACTTTGCAAATCGAAAACTATATTGCGGCTAGATCGTATTTCGACATTGTCGTACAGGCACTCAATCGCGGGCATTCCGATATGTCGCAAGATGAGCTAGAAATTTATCTTTTGAATTTAAAAAGAGACTTGGCGGCCCAAGGCATCGATGCAACTATGCATTTGATAATCATACCGATGACCGATAAAGATGAGAACAAAAACGACGAGTGATCGTTCGTTTTTTCATTTACATTACATTTACTTGTCGACAGAACATTTGTTTTCATTTCAACAGGCTTTTAAGAACGCAATGAGCCTATCTAAAAGGGACATAAAAAAGTATAGTGAATACACTTGTTCGGAGCAAAAAAAAGTTCAAAAAATTGTGTAAATTTCTATTCCATTTTGTCTGTAATTTTGCTACAATTAGGTTGTGTAGAAAATAGTTTTGAAGGATGTGAAATTTATGGCAGGGGCATTAGATAGGTTTTTAAAAAAGGTCAATTTCACAGAAACTGAACCGTTCAGCGAGACGGATGTCAAAAAGGTGGTAGTCCACAAATTGGATAGTACGTGGACCCTTTATATAGCCAATAATACTCCTCTCGAGGTCGAACTCATCTCGAAGCTGAAAACGGTCTGTAAAGAAGGTTTCGGAGAAGTCAAGAGAGTCGATATCGAAGTTGCGAACGACTCTTTTAATGACTCCGATGTACTTTCTTATATCAAATATTATATGGGCGAATTGTCGACGAAGAGTCCTGCACTCAAGAGTCTTCGAGGAAACGATATAACGGTCAAGAACAGGGAGGTTACCATCGAGGTGACGAATGTCGTCGAGAAAAATTTGATAACATCCAAGAAAGAGAAGATAGTTTCGTGGCTTGAAAAGATGGGACTTCCCGGTGTTTCTATAACGACGATAGCAAATGATGTCAAAAGAAAACGTGTGAGAGAAGAGATTGCAAAAAGCAAGGAGAATGCTTCTGCCGTCACGAGTACACCGTCGATCGCATACGAGGAGAAAAAATCGAGTCCTGTACTCGAGATAAAAGGTACTGCACTTTTTGGTGTACCCTTCGATGATTCACGTGTAGTGGCAATCAAAGATGTACAGGAAGAGAAAAGAGGTGTCTGCTTTGTAGCATACATCGACGAAATGCGAGTGATCGAGTCACAAAGAACCGATTATAAGATATTCACAATAAACGTCAGCGACGGTGAGACTTCTTTTACGTGTAAACTTTTTACGAACGATACGAATGTTTATCAATTTTTACTCAAAAATCTGAAGGAAGGTAAATGGTATAAATGGAGAGGAAGTGTCAAGAATGATGATTATCTCCATAAGTTGGTTCTCACCGTTCGCAACATAATGGAATGCGACGAGGAGGCATTGGCTAGGCCGGATTCCAAAGACAACGATAAAATGCCATCGACACAAAAAAATGAACCCGTATTCGACGATTTTGTCGATTATGGAGAGATCCCGGAGTATATTCCACCGGCAGACGATGGGTACGACGACATGAGCGATGCGGCATTTTTTGCATTCGACGACGATGTACCAGTGCCGGAGTGCGATTTCGTAGGAGTAGAGGAGGAGTTACCTTCTTCATTCAAAGCGAACGAAAAAAAAGATGACGAGCTTGAAACGGATAAATCTGAGAAGGATGAACCGATTGCTGAAGAGAAGACTGCACCGCTCGTCAGTGAAGAGATTCCAATTAAAGAGGCACCACAAGAGCAAAATGATTATCAAAAAAATGGGGATAGACCACGAAACAACTTCAGCACGACGGCTCCGAGACGCGAAAGCGACGATGATGGAAACAAAATATTGGTAGGAGATGCTGTGAGAACTTCGGTTCAGACGATGAAAAATGTCATGGCTCCCGTTTCGAGTTGTGCTTTTGAAGCACAAATATTCGATACGGATTTCTTCGAATCGACGAAGACACCGTTCAAGATAGTCACATTGAAATTGACCGATAAGACAGATTCTTTTTTGGCGAAGATATTCACTCGCGATGCGAACGAATTCGCTCGATTATCGAAAGCATTCAAGAAAGGAAAATGGATCAAAGTCGACGGGCAGGTTAAATACGACGATTATGCCAAAGATTTGGTTTTAAATGTTCAAAATGCCGTCGAAATTCCCAGCAAAGATATCGTCTTAAAAGACGAAGCGGAAGTGAAGAGAATCGAGCTTCATACACATACGACGATGAGTCAGATGGACGGGTTGATCGATGTGGGAAATTATATCGATACTCTCAATAAAATGGGGTACAAAGCGGTCGCGATAACCGATCACAATGGAGTACAAAGCTTTCCTGATGCTTTCAAGAAAGTCAATGCAATCAACAAGGGAATAGAGAATCCAGCGGAAAGATTCAAAGTGCTTTATGGTGTTGAACTAAATATGATAGAAGATTCAGTCGACATTGTAAAAAGACCTATCGATATGCCCAGCTTGGATGCGACATATTGTGTATTCGATTTCGAGACGACTGGTTTCAATGCCGGCGGCGGAGATTCGATCATCGAGATCGGTGCCGTACTGATCAAAGAAGGCGAGATAATCGATAGATTCGATGAACTCATCGATCCGGGAAGATCGCTTCCTGAAAAGATAACCGAAGTAACCAACATTACCGACGAGATGTTGAAGGGCAAGGATACCGAAGAAAATGCAATCAAACGTTTCATCGAATTTTTCAAAGATTATCCGATGGTCGCACACAATGCCAAGTTCGATGTATCATTTTTGGAAATGGCTTATCAAAAGTACGGGTTGGGTGAGTTTAAAAACTGTGTCATCGATACACTCGAATTGTCGAGAACATTAGATAATGGTTTTGCGAGACATTCGCTCAGCGCTCTAGTCAAACGTTACAATGTCGAATGGGATGAAGAGGCACATCATCGAGCCGATTACGATGCTGAGGGTACGGCATATGTCTTGGCTAAGATGGTCAAGAAAATGTACAATCAAAATATCGAAAATATTGCCGATTTCAATAATCTCGTCTCCAAAGACGACATATATAAATATGGAAAGAATTATCACATAAACATCTTGGTAAAGAATAAAGTTGGACTCAAAAATCTCTTCAAAATCGTCAGTTTAGCCAATACAAAATATCTTTACAATACACCTCGCATCTTGCGAAGTGAAATAACTGCTCACAGAGATGGTTTGTTAATCGGAAGTGGTTGCTACGAATCTGAGATTTTCACTCAAGCTAGGCGCTTGAGCGATGAAGAATTGTCAAACTTGATACAGTTTTACGATTACGTAGAAGTTCAACCACCCGAAGCATATTCTCATCTTTTGGATACGGGAGAATTTTACAATGTCGTAGAATTGCAAAATCATATAACGAAGATAATCAATTGTACGCGCGATACTGGAAAGATAATCGTAGCGACCGGTGATGTTCATCATTTTACGAGAGAAGATAAAATATCGCGCGAGATAATCGTCAATCAAAAGATACCGAATGGCGGAAGACATCCACTTGCCAAAAGTGAAATTCAAAGTATTCCTTCTGCCCATTTCAGAACGACCGAGGAGATGCTCAGCGACTTCGCTTTTATAGACGAGAAAGTTCGCCATGAAATCGTCATCGACAATACACACAAGATAGCCGATATGTGCGAAGAAGTCGAAGTTATTCGCGATACACATGGAGTTCCGTTTGCCCCCAAAATCGAGAATTCCGATGTGACAGTCAAAGAGATGGTCTATGCAAAAGCTCACGAACTTTACGGTGAAGTTTTGCCGGACCTAATAGAGAAACGCATAGAAGATGAGCTCAGAGGTATCATAAAGGGCGGTTACGACGTCATCTATTTGATTGCGCAAAAACTCGTCAAACATTCCAACGACGATGGATATTTGGTCGGATCGCGAGGAAGTGTCGGTTCTTCCTTTGTTGCGACGATGATGGGGATCACGGAAGTAAATCCATTGCCAGCACATTACGTCTGTCCACAATGTAAAGAGACGATTTTCGAGGTCGACGGCATCAGTTTGTCCGAGTATTATTCGTGTGGTTACGATATGCCGGATAAGGAATGTCCTCGTTGTCATACGATGATGGACAAGCAAGGCCATGACATGCCTTTTGCGACTTTCTTGGGATTTAATGCCGACAAGGTGCCAGATATCGACCTGAATTTCTCCGGCGATAACCAAGCTGCAGCACACGAGTATACGAAAGTTCTCTTCGGAGAGGATAACGTCTTTAGAGCAGGTACGGTAGGAACAGTAGCCGATAAGACGGCATATGGTTTCGTCAAAGGTTACTGCGAAGCAAAGAACATAACGAACATGAAGAGTGTCGAAATAGAACGTCTCGCACAAGGATGTGTCGGAGTCAAGAGAACGACTGGTCAACATCCGGGTGGAATCGTCGTCATACCAGATTATATGGAGGTGTCCGATTTTACACCGTATCAGTTCCCGGCAGATGACGATTCGAAGGCTTGGAGAACGACACATTTCGAATACCATGCTCTCGAAGATAACCTTCTGAAATTGGATATATTAGGTCACGATGATCCGACTGTGTTGCGAATGCTTCAAGATTTGTCTGGAATGGACGTCACAAGTGTCCCTTTGGGAGAGAAAGATACGATGCAGATATTCTTGGGACCCGAGATACTGGGTGTGACGAGCGAAGATATAGAATGCGAAACGGGCACACTGGGTGTACCCGAATTCGGAACAAAATTTGTCGTCAAAATGCTCACTGAGACGAAACCGACGACATTTGCCGAATTAGTAAAAATATCCGGATTATCTCATGGAACTGATGTTTGGGCTGGAAATGCCCGTGAGCTCATCACAAGTGGACAGGTAGAATTTAAAGATGTCATAGGATGTCGAGATGATATCATGGTCACTCTGATGGCTTACGGTATGGAGCCTTTGAAGGCCTTCAAGATAATGGAATTCGTTCGAAAGGGTAAAGCTTCAAAAGATCCAGAGACTTGGAGTGGCTATGCCGAAGATATGCGGGCATGTGATGTACCGGAATGGTACATCGAAACTTGCAGGCGCATCAAATACATGTTTCCGAAAGCTCATGCGGTCGCATATGTCATAAGTGCTTTTAGAATTGCTTGGTTCAAAGTACACAAACCACTTTATTACTATGCAGCATACTTTTCTATTCGTTGCAACGACTTCGATATAACGACGATGTGCGCGGGATACGATGCCGTAAAGGCCAAGTTCGACGAAATTTCCGAAAAGGGAATGAGCGCTCCACAGAAAGAAAAAGATCTGGCAGAAGAATTGCAAATGACTATGGAGATGTACAAACGAGGAATAGTCTTCAAAATGATAGACATCGAAAAATCGGATGCACGCAATTTTGTACTCGGTGAAGATGGCAAAAGTCTCATATTCCCATTTAGAGGACTCGATGGACTCGGGGATAATGTGGCTCAGGCTATCGTGGAAGAACGAGCAAAGTGTGCTTTCTTGAGTATCGAAGATCTGGCCATAAGAGCGAAGGTAAATTCGACAACCATCGAGCGGATGAGAGTATTGCACATATTCGATGGTATGTCAGAGTCGAACCAACTCAGTTTGTTCGACTAATAGAGAAAAGAACGGATGTTCTTTTTTTTGTATCATAATTTATCATGCGAATATGTAGACTAAATTATCATAATTTGATAAAATAATATAGGAATGGGGTTCTATAGATATGCACATATTTTTACCTGATATATATCAAAAAAGCATTTATACGATAAATTACGAAAATTTGAAGAATGCCGGAATAAAAATCGTCCTTTTCGATTTGGATAACACACTCGTGCCAATTACAGTCAGTGAACCATCGAAAAAACTTAAGGATTTATTTGAGGATATAAAGAAAATTGGCCTCAAGCCGATCATTCTTTCGAATAGCAAACAATCACGGGTCGCTCCGTTTAAAGATGGCCTTTATATCGATGCCGCCTGTAAGTCGCGTAAGCCATTCAAAAGAAAATATAAAAAGATACTGAGTATGTACGATGTCAAACCGACGGAAGTCGCCGCCGTGGGAGATCAGCTTTTGACCGATGTTTTTGGAGCAAATAGAATGGGTATGACATCCGTATTGGTGAACCAAATCAGTACGACCGATTTCATTTGGACGAAGTTCAATCGTTTCTTCGAAGCTAGAATTTTAAATCATTATAAGAAGATGGGAGTCTTCAACAAGGGGGAGTATTATGAATAAAATCTGTTTGGGATGTGGTGTCAGATTACAGTCGAACGACGAAGATAAAGACGGATACGTTCCGAAAGAAAGGGCAGAAACAGCCGAGTATTGTAAGAGATGTTTTCGCATGATGCACTATGGCGAAAGAAAAAGTGCGATGGTTCCAAAAAGTGCTCAGGAAATAGTTAAGACAGTCAATAAAAATGCCAAATATGTCGTCTTTTTGACCGATTTTATCGATGTTTTCGATGAGACGATGGAAATCTTCAGGAGCATAAAAGTTCCCAAGACATTGGTCATTTCGAAGAGTGATATCATACCAAAAAACGTTTCTTTCGAGCAAATTCGGGCCTATTTGAAAAAAATTTATAGAGTTAGAGATGAAATAGTTTTCACATCCAATAAGAGTAAATTGAATACTTTTTTAAAAAAGATTTATGCTCAAGACGAAGTCTATTTTCTGGGACGAACGAACAGTGGAAAGAGTACCTTGATAAACGCAATCGTCGATTCTTCTTTTGTGAAAGTTGCAAAATTGACGACCAGTTACAAAGAAAACACGACTCAGGATTTTGTACGAATCAATTTGGGAAAGACAACTTTGATCGATTCGCCGGGATTTGTGACGAACAATTTCGAAGTCGATAAACTTACAAATATCAGTTCGGAAATTGCGCCGATCACTTATCAGAATAAGGCATCATGTACATACAAACTGAACGATTTATTCAGCATCAACGTAGATGGTTATTCTTCTATCGTTTTCTACTTCAGCAAGTCGGTTGCAATTACAAGGCTTTACAATAAGAAAATCGTCGGTACGACATTTGCAGTCAAAGCCAATAGCGATATCGTCATATGTGGACTCGGTTTTATCAAGGTGACGATGGATGTACGATTGACTGTGCCTGAAGTGATCATGAAGTACATAAATGTGCGCCCATCTATAGTTGGAGGGAATTATGAGTAAAGTGCGCATAATGAACGAAACATTGGCCAATAAAATTGCGGCCGGCGAGGTCATCGAAAGAGTTTCGAGTGTCGTCAAGGAATTGGTAGAGAATGCGATCGATGCCAAAGCTACTTCGATCAAGGTCGAACTCATGGATGCTGGGAAAAAAAGTATCAGAGTGACAGATGATGGGATAGGCATGGATAGGGAAGATGCTTGTACCGCGTTTAAAAGACATGCAACATCGAAGATATACAAAGACGACGACCTATTTTTTATAAATACGTTGGGGTTTCGAGGCGAGGCTTTGCCTTCCATAGCTTCTGTCTCCGAAGTGCTCTTGGAGACGTACGACGGCGAGGTAGGGACAAGTGTTCATATCAAAGGTGGAGAAGTTCTCGAAGTAGGTATTGCTCCTTCGAGAAGAGGAACAATCTTCACTGTGACGAATTTGTTTTATAATACACCGGCACGACTCAAATATTTAAAAAGTGAACCTGCCGAACTAGCTAATGTCACTCAGTTCATGGAGAAACTAGCTCTTTCTTATCCTGAGGTTTCTTTCTTACTTTCGAATAATGGAGCAATTTTACAAAGAACGACAGGTTCAAGTCAACTTTTAAAGACCATCCATGAAATATATGGTCGCGATGTGAGTAGCAATATGTTGGAGATCAGAGGGTCGAATGACGATTACGATGTGAGTGGATTCATTTCACGACCAATTGTGCAAAGAAGAAGCAAGAATTTCATGAATACCATCATAAATGGTCGGGTTATAAAGAATTTCGAACTAAATAAAATAATCAACGATGCTTACTATACTTATAAACCAGATTCGACTTATCCCGTAGTGATCATCAAAATCGAGACCGATCCGACACTCATCGATGTCAATATCCATCCGACAAAACAGGATGTCAAGTTTTCAAAAATGAACGAGTTGAGAGATGTACTCACTAAAGCGATCAAAGATGCCCTTTATGAGACTATGCTCATTCCGGAAGCATTTATGGAAAAGACAGAAAATGACGATCAAACGGACGAGACCATAATGGAACAACTTCCCAGTGCTCTGTTCATCAAAGAAGAGAGTGCAATGCCACGAAAAGTCGAATTTGTAGAACAAAATTTGGCAGCAGAAAAACGAGAACAGACGACAATTCTTTTTGGAAATGAGAAAAATGCCGAGATAAAGGCATTGGAACTTTATCCTGTTGGCATAGCTTTGGGAACGTATATAATCGCCGAAAATTCCGAGGGAGTGTATCTTATCGATCAACATGCCGCGGTCGAACGAGTCAATTACGAGAAGGTGTTGAAGAGCTTTTTGAAAAAAGAGAAGATAAGCATGCTTGTCCCTGTGCAAATGGAACTTTCAACTGGTGAGATGGTGGCAATTCGCATGCACTCGGATTATTTAAAAGAAATAGGTTTCGATGTAGAAGAGTTCGGTATCAATACGATTCGTGTGGACACTCATCCTGTGTGGGTGAAAAAAGATCACGAATACGACACGATAAGAGCTGTCATCGATCTCATTTGCGAAGCTGGTAAAGATTTTGATCCGCTCAAGTTTAACGACAAAGTCGCGGCAACTATCGCATGTAAAAAGAGTTTAAAAGGGAATACGAGAATTACTCTCGAATTGGCCAAGGTCATATTAGAAGAATTGGTTCAGTGCGACAATCCCTACAATTGTCCGCATGGTAGACCGACTATCGTAAAGTTTACAATTTACGAATTAGAAAAAATGTTTAAGAGGGCGATGTAATGAAAATTGAAAAAACAAAAATTAACGGATATGATGTGTACATTCACAAGACGGATAAGTATTCGACGATACATGTGCGTTTCCTTTTCGAATTGCCTTATACTAAAGAGAATATTTGCAAGTACGATCTTTTGGAGGAATATCAAATACATTCTTGCGCCAAGTATAAGACACGAAAAGAATTGAACGAACGGCGGATGGAGTTATATACTATGGGATATGGACTCAGTAACTACAACATCGGAGAAAAGATGTTCGTCGATGCTTCTTTCTCTTTTTACGATCCTGAATTAGTCAAAGAAGATTATCTAAAAAGTGCTTTAGAATTAGCACGCGACGTGCTTTTATATCCTAATTTTGAAAATGGGAAGTTAGACAGAGAGGAGTTGGAAAGATGTCGAACGGTTTTAGTAACCGATTTCGAAGATAATCTCTTGTCTTTCAAGGGTCGGGCAAGAGCTAAATTCTTGAAAACTTTCTTTCCAAATACTTACAAGACGGTCGATATCATCGATAGCATAGAAGAATACAATTCTATAATGAGAGGATTTTCCGATGCAGATTTGATCGCAGCACACGAAAAATTGTTTCAACATAATCTCGTCGGAGTCGTCATCATGGGCAACATAAAAGATGAATACTTGGATTATATAGGCGAGATGTTTGCCTTCAAAAATACAAAAGAACTAGACGAAGATTATAAAGAGATGATCGAATTAGATACAAAAGCACATAAATTCGAACACTTCGTCGATGAAGATTATGTCGAGTCGATGGTCGAAGCCGTCTATCCTTACGAAGCGACAACGGAGAAGGAGAAACTCATTCATTATTGCATCATGAGAATGATGGGTGGTTCCGGAATGCTCGTACATAAGGTTTTGAGAGATGAGCAGGGAATAGTCTATTCTGCGGGGGCATCTTACAACAAGAAGTTGAATTATCTCATGTTGACTGCATATATCGATGCGAAGAATGTCGAAATTGCTCTCGAAGGATTTGAAATGGTCTTTGCTAGGCTCAAAGAGGGCGATACGATAGAAAAACTGTTGACTAAGATAAAAGAGGAAGTCGATTTGGCTGAATATATATTCGACGAATCGAAGTGGAATGTTTTTTATGAACTGTATGACACAGCCTTCAATTTCGAATTGCCTGAAAAAGAAAGAAACGACATCATAAGGAGTATCACAGTCGACGATATCGTCTCTCATCTCGATAAGTTGAACGAACGTGCTGTATTCTTCTACGAAGGAGGTAAAAAATGAAAAGAGAAGTTGTCAAAAAAGTCCTTTCCAATGGAGTAACGGCATATCTTTATGCGGATGCAAATCTCAAGAGGATGATCGCAGCATATACGGCCAAATACGGTACACTCGGTTATTACGATCAATTTTATTATGAAGACAAACTTTTCAAAGTACCTCCTGCCGTCGCCCACTTCATAGAGCACACACTCGTCGAGACGAGCAAGTACGGCAACATTTTGCATCGTTTCAAGGAGAGAAGTTATGAAATAAATGCCATGACGGGAAGAGAATTCACTACATATTATTTCGTCGGCATCAAAGATACATGGAAATCACTCGAAGAACTCATAAACATGGTAGACGATGTCAATTATGATGAAGAGAGCATCAAAAAAGTTGCAAATGCCATCGTCGAAGAAGCCAATAAGTGCATGGATCAAAAATACAGTTTGGGCTTCAATGCGAACAAGAGAAATGCGACCGCGGCTTATAGTGCCGTGCACGAAACATATAGCATCTTAGGGACAGGAGAGACGACGAGAAGTATCACAAAAGAGGATATAGATGCTTGCTATGGTGCCTATTATGCCGATGATAACAAATTTTTAGTCATAGGTGGCAATTTCGATATCGATGAGATGGTCGAATTTTTGGAAGGGGTCTATGCCAAGTTGCCAAGGCATCCGTCTAAGATGAGACCTTTCGATTACGGAGATTTATTGCCCATTAGAAAGGCCTATGAAGAACTAGAAAAGCCTGTCTCTAACGATTATGTCTATGTCACTTATAAGATGCGCAATGAATGTAAAGAAGACTTGCTCATTGTCGATCTTTATCTATCGATGTTCATGAGAATGAAGTTTGGAGGCGATACTAAGTTTGTGACCGAGCTTTCAAACGATAAAGTCATTTCAGGTGGTGTGAGCCATACGGCCGACTTCTTTAAAGGTATGATAGCTGTGACATTTCAAGCCGACGTATTCGATCAAGAGGAGTTTCTCAGGAGAATAGATAGTCAACTCAATACAGACGAATTGGATGAAAAATTTTTTGAGCTTATAAAAAAGAGTTACAAAGTGACCGAGCTTTCAAAAATGGATAACATATACAAAGCACTCTTGGGATTTCCGAGAAACATCGATTTTACCGAAAAACTTTATATGATGGATGTTCTCGATGAACTTACCATCGAAGGTATGAAGCAACTCATCGATCGACTCGATTGGAGTTTGAAGACGGTAACAGTGATCAAAAAGGAACAAAAAGAAAAAGCAGATTAGATAGTGAATTCTTCTAATCCGCTTTTTTGTTGAGCATTAGTGATGGGTGTCGGAACACTCGGAGTTACCGGTGTTGGTCCTAAAGGCGAAGGGGCCACAGGAGGTACAGATTGTGAACCAGCCATTACAGGAGGGGTCGTCGAATGAGAAGTACCATTCAACCCCAATTCTTCATAAGAGTTCATGCGCTCATCATCGAGTTGAATTAAACGCAATATTTCGTCTATCGAAGTTTCTCCCGATAAAACTTTGCGAAGACCATCTTGAAGCATCGTATTGATACCAGAATTTTCTGCGAAGACGAGTTCTCTTAAACGGGCTTTCCCAAGGCCAGAGGAGATGGCATCCTTGATGTCTTGGTTGATCATGAGAATTTCATGTAGTGGTAGACGTCCTTTATAACCGCCAGCACAGGCCGGGCAGCCGACAGCTTCGTATATTTCGTTTACATCCAAACCGAGTGCTCTTTTAAAGATACTCTTTTCATAATCTGTAGTGGGACGCAGGTGTTTACACTTATCGCAAAGTCGACGAGCCAGTTTTTGAGAAATTATACCCGATAGAGCCGCTCCTAAGAGGTAACGTTCGACGTCCATATCCAAAAGACGTTCGATCGTATTCAAAGAGTCATTAGTGTGGATAGTCGAAAGAACTAAATGTCCCGTAATAGCAGAACGAACGGCGATACGGGCCGTTTCCGTGTCACGTATTTCACCGATCATGATGATATCCGGATCTTGACGGAGGATGCTACGTAGAGCACTTCCGAAAGTCATACCGATTTCAGAATTGACCTGAACTTGATTGATACCTTCGATGTTCATCTCTATCGGATCTTCGACTGTGATCAAGTTGCGATTTTCCGTATTCAATCTTTGTAAGATAGAGTAGACTGTCGTCGATTTACCAGAACCAGTTGCTCCTGTCACCAAAATGATGCCGTTAGGAATAGCGATCATCTTTTTTATTATTTCGTAGTTTTCTTTGGTGAATCCCAAATTTTCGAGTCCAGCACTGGACATAGAGTAATCCAAAATACGGATGACTATCTTTTCGCCCATGTTAGTCGGCAAACAAGATACACGCAGGTCGACAGACAAATCTTCGATTAGACCTTTGATAGCTCCGTCCTGAGGTAGACGTGATTCGGTGATGTTCATATTTGAAATGATTTTTACACGGGTTATGAGATTTTTTTTCATCGCCAAAGGAACATCCGTATAATCGTGCAAATCGCCGTCGATACGTATTCTTATATGAATTCCGTTTTCATAGGGGTCAAAATGTATATCGGAAACACCGCGCTTGACCGCATCGACTATCATGTCGTTTACTATATCGACGATTGGTGTATTGTCATAGTCGAAAGTGACGATGCTTTCAAAATCTGACATAGCCATGTTATCGGAGGAAGATTGCTCAGGGCTACTTGCGGTAACTTGGTTTTCAGTTGTAACAGTATTGTTGTTTTCTTCTTCGAACATATTATCACACCCTTTTATTCTCCATAATTATATAATAAATTGTCATTTAAAACAAGCCCTTTACGTTCTTTTTGCATAAACCGATACGAGTAATAGAAGAAGATTGCCGTACATGACGATAAAATACGAAATGGTAAAGGAAGTGATCTTTTAAAAATTCTTATTTGTGTACAGCGACGAGCTGACGAAAATTGATCTTTTTGTGAGAGAAGATGATATCTTTTTTTATGGGATCAAGTGATACGACATAGTCTTCGAGAGTACAAAGTTTGCCGTTTTCGATATAAGTTACACGAACTTTGGAATGAGTATAGAGAGAGCTCTTGAGCATTTCCTCACATTCTTCTATTTCGTAAGATGAAAGAGAAGGTAAGGAAACGGGTTCAGGTGAGCCTAAAAGTTCTGCGGCGGTCGCGACCGAATTGAACGGTCTCCACTTTTTCATTCCTCTGTCTTTCACTCACGATGACCTCCTCTTTTTTTATTGCGTTCTATCATGGTAGAATCGGCAAGCAAATTCGAGGCTTTGATGATGGAGTTCTTTCCGTATTTGTTCTTTATTTCGTCGACGGTTTTGTTGATGGTGTCTTTTTTTATTTTCTCATCATAGGCTTCGAATAAGTTCAATTGTTCGGTATTATTATTCTCCAAACCACTCAAACTTATACTAACTTTTCTAATAGGGAAATCTTCGTAGAATTTTTGAAACATCGACATACAAGAAGCAAAAATGACTCTATCGTCGGCGGTGGCGACAGGAAGTCGTCTCGAGTGGTAGAAGCCTCCACCATAAGTTTTGGAATAACCGATACCAAAACCTATGACATTACACTTCTTATGATGTTTACGTAGTCTGGCAGTTAGAACTTCGACCATCTCACGAATGATGATGGGAATGTTATCTTCGTTATAGTCTTTGAACAGCACTTGGCTGTGACCGTAGGACGAGTCTTTGGGTGTTCTTTCGTTGAAGTCGCCGATGCGAGCTAAATCGATGCCATTGGCATGATTCCAAATCTCTTCGCCCATGACTCCAAATTTATTTATCAATTTTTTCTTGTCAAAATGAGCTAAATCTCCAATTGTCACGATGCCAAGAGCATTCAAATTTTTCTCCATGCGATATCCGATGCCCCAAAACTTCGAAAGAGGTGTAATGGGCCAAAATTTCTCAGGTATGTCTTCGTAAGTCCATTTGGCGATGTTGTCTTTCGTATGTTTCGCTTCGATATCCATCGCTATTTTGGCGATGAGCATGTTCGGGCCAATGCCGGCGGTACTCAATAGTCCAGTTCGTTCTTCGATAGTTTTCATTATCTCTTTGGCAAGTTCGTAATCACTTTTGTTGTACATCTTCAAATAATCCGTCACGTCGAGAAAGCATTCGTCTATCGAATAAATATGTAAGTCTTCTGCACTCACATACTCTTTATAAATGTCGACTACCATAGAGCTATACTTGACGTAAGTTCCCATGCGAGGGGGAACTGTCTGGTATGAAATTTTTGAAGGTATTTCGTAAATTCTCGTGCGCGAGGCAACTCCAAGGGATTTCATGTAAGGAGTTACGGCAAGAGTCATGGCTCCGTTGCGGCCTGGTTCGGCAACGACGAGAGGAGTCGTGTAAGGATCTAAACCACGACAGACACATTCGACTGTTGCAAAAAAAGACTTCATGTCGATGACGATGATATTGCGGTGTGGAAGGTTGTCGTACAAACTCATAAGAACACTCTCCTTTATCCAATATTATTATACATTCTGGCAGTTTTTTTATCAATTTTTGTATGCGTTTTGGAAATAATATTTTGGTTTTACTGTTTGAGATTGCCGAGCATTTATGTTATCATTGTAATAAGAGGTGAATAGACGATGTATGCAGAAGTATTGATCGAATACAAAGTGAAAAGTTTGGATAGAAGTTTTACGTACATCGTACCAGAGCACTTGAAAAACATAATAAAAGTCGGCATGAAAGTGAGTGTGCCTTTCGGAGCCGGGAGCAACCTTTTGAACGGATTTGTCACGAACATAAAGTACGATGCAAATCTCGGCAATTTGAAGTCTATCGTCGATATAACCGATACGGAACTCGTTTTGAATGAAGAACTGATGGAACTGGGAAAATTCATAAGGGATGAGACTTTGTGTACTTTGATAAGTGCTTATCAGACGATGTTACCATCGGCTCTCAAAATAAAGACGATCAAATCCGATTATAACAAATACGAAACATACATCAAGTTGGCTGTTCCGCGCGAGTTTGTACGAGAGTATTTAGAGGAAGTTCGTGGCAAAAATCAAGCGGAAATATTGCGAGCATTTTTGGAAAACGACAAATTACTCAAAAAAGATTTCAATGCCGCCAGTGTCAAGTCGCTCGTCCAAAAAGGAATTCTGAGTGAAGAAAAAGTGGCGGTCTATCGCATAGATAAAGAGGAAGAAAAGGAAGAGTGTCAAATAAAGCTCACCGACGATCAAAGAAGGGCTTACAAAGAAATAGTGAGTCACGAGGCCGAAGCGAACACTTATCTCATTCACGGTGTGACCGGAAGTGGTAAAACGGAAGTGTACATGCATCTAATCGAACATGTGCGTGCGAATGGCAAATGTGCCGTCATGCTCGTCCCGGAAATAACTTTGAGCATGCAAATTGTGAATAACTTTTATAGAAGATTCGGTTCGGATGTCGCCATCTTGCACAGCGCTCTGAGTCAAGGAGAAAAGTATGACGAATATTTGAAAATTTTGCGGGGAGATGCACATATAGTCGTCGGGACGCGAAGTGCCATCTTCGCACCTGTGGCAAACCTCGGAATCATCATCATCGACGAAGAACAGAGTGAATCTTACAAGCAAGACAATACTCCGCGCTACAACGCGATCGACGTGGCCAAGTGGAGAAGCAATTACCATGGAATACCGCTCGTTTTGGGAAGTGCGACTCCGACATACGAAACGTATGCGCGAGCTCTCAAAGGGGTGTACAAATTGCTTTCTTTGCCGAAGAGAGTAAACGATGCTGCTTTGCCGACAGTCACAATCGTCGATATGTCCCTAGAAGCGAAGAAACGCAACATGGTGGTCAGCTCGTATTTACAAAAAATATTGCGAGATAGGCTAGACAAAAAGGAACAGAGTATCCTCTTATTGAATAGACGGGGATTCGGCACTTTAGTCATGTGTACAGCTTGTGGTCATACATTCAAATGTCCGAATTGTGACATAACGTTAACCTATCATAAGAGTTCGAATGCTTTGAGATGTCACTATTGTGGATACTTCATAAAAAAGCCTGAGTGTTGTCCCGAATGCAAGAGCGAAGATATAAGCGATTCTGGACTTGGAACAGAGAAACTCGAGGGAATACTCGCCAACATGTATCCAGATGCACGTATCGTGAGAATGGATGCCGATACGACTTCGAGAAAGGGCAGTCATGAGAAAATCATCGCCGATTTCAAAAATGAAGAGTACGATATTCTCTTGGGCACTCAGATGATAAGCAAGGGACTCGATTTTCCGAAGGTCACATGTGTCGGGGTCATCAGTGCGGATGCTTCCTTGAACATTCCCGATTTTCGAAGTGGAGAGAGGACTTATGCACTTTTGAGTCAGGTTGCGGGGCGAGCCGGACGAAGTGGCCTCGCTAGCGAAGTCGTGATACAGACTTACAATCCCGATAACTTCACCATCAAAATGATAGAGATGGGTACTTTCCTCAAGAATTATCAATACGAAATGGCTGTTCGCAAGAAACTCAAATATCCACCTTATTATTATCTCGTCGGCATCAAAGTGTGTTCGCGAGTGTACGAAGATGCGAGTTTGGAGGCGACAAAGGTATACAACCATTTGAAAAATAATCTCGATCACGAAAGTATAATATTGGGTCCTTCGACAGCGGGTGTCTTCAGAATAAACAACATATATAGGTTTCAATTGGTAATCAAATATAAACATGACGATAAACTGCACTCTGCACTCAGGAGTATGGATGAGATGTATATCGATCATAAAACAGTTTATGTCGAGATAGATATGAATCCCTATTATATTTAAAAAAAATTAAAAATACAAAAGCATAGGAGTAAAAGGTATGAATTTAGAAGAAAAAGAATTGAAATTTGAAAGAGAACGGCTCGATGAAACGGTAGCCGTCATCGACAAGTTGATAAGCGAAAAGAACGTAAATATCGACGAGTATAAGAGCGATATTGTAAAGAGGAAGAGATTTCTCTGGGAACAGCAGAATGAATTTTACGATGGCGATTTGCAAGCGGCCATGAATGACGAAGATTTCAGTGTCAATTTGATAAATAAAGATATCATCAAAGTGTACAAGCTATATCGGAGCAAGGAAACACCTTATTTTAGTCGCGTCGATTTTTCCCGTGATGGAGATGTAGATTCTTACTATATAGGTTTGACAGGAATCGATGTGGATTTTTCACCGGTCGTTTACGATTGGCGGGCACCCGTGGCCAATCTCTATTACAATTATGGCTTGGGTTCGTCAAAATACGAAGTTCCGGATGGAGTGGTAGAAGGAGAAACACTCTTGAAGAGGCAATTCGACATCAAGATGGGCAAACTGCTCAGTGCTTATGATTCTTCGATCGATTCGCGAGATGAGCTTTTGGAGAGTGTTTTGGCTCACAATTCGTCCGAACAGATGAAGAACATCGTAAGTACCATTCAAAGGGAACAAAACGAAATCATAAGATATGGTGGCAAGGCGAATTTGATAGTCGAGGGAGTTGCAGGCTCTGGCAAAACGAGTGTCGCTATGCACAGAATAGCTTATCTTCTCTATAATCATGAGGGGCTTACAAACAAGAATGTCTTAATCTTGTCGCCAAATACAGTCTTTTCTAACTACATATCTAACGTCTTGCCAGAGCTCGGTGAAGAAAACGTCATGACGACTACTTTCGACGACTTTGCTGGGAATTATATCAAAGGTGCTAAAGTGGAATCTATCATGGAGTTCGTCGAGCGGCATTACGAAGTCGGCAGCAACATTCACGACGATGCGATCACGGGGACGAAAGTGCCGGGTCGTTATAAAGACAGACTCAACGATTTTTTAGGTAAGTATTTCGATTCTTTAAAATTTACGAAAAAAATTGGACTAAAGACCAAGTTCATTACAAGTGCAGAACTCAACGAAATAAAGATGCAAGTACCTAAAAAGTTATCGATCTTTGACAGGTTCAACTACATAGCCGAAAAGGTATGTGCGGAATTCCAGATCGACGAAGTTAAAAATGCTCCTAAATTCAAGAACAAAATTATGGAAATTTTGGGAGTAGAAAGAAATCCTATCAAACTTTATGAGAAGTTTTCACAAAGAGAAATCGGAGATATCGTTCCTTATGAAGATATATTTGCAATCCTCTATATATATTTCGAAATTTGGGGTTACCCATCTTTCAGCCACGTCAAAGTGGTCGTAATCGACGAAGCTCAAGATTATTCGATGTGGCAGTTCGAGTTCTTAAAACGTATCTTCAATCAGGCGGTATTTACGATTTTGGGAGATAAGAATCAGAGAGTCAACCCTTATATAAGATACGATTCGATGGAAGAGATAACGGATGTTTTTAAGAATTCTAAATATAAGAAGCTCTTCAATACATATCGCTCTAGCAAAGAGATAATCGAGTATTCGAATAAAATTTTGGATTTAGATGGTATCAATTCGATTAGACCGTCGAGCGGAGTGAAGGTCGTATCGAGGTCGAGTGATGACTTGAAGGGCGACATTATAAGCGAACTCGAAAGATTGCATGAACTCGGATATAAACGCATAGCAGTCATCACTAAAACGGCGAAGGAAGCTAAGTCTTTACATAGAGAAGTTGGAACTAAGGATGAGTTCATTCCGGTATATTTAGCTAAGGGCTTGGAGTACGATGCGGTCATAGTTGCAACTTTTAAAGAAAATGCATTTACCGAAGAAGAGAGAAGTCTGTTCTATGTCGCTTGTACGAGGGCACTGCATGCTCTTGTCGTCCTGAATCAGGAGGTGTGTTTAAAATAGTATGTTAACTTTGAAAGAGATAACTTTTAAAGATTTTGAAAACGACATCTATAAATATTATGTAGAGGCTTTTCCAAGAAATGAATGCCAATCTAAAAAGTCTTTGAAAAAATTGAATAAAGAAAATATTATAAAATTCGTCAAAATAATAGAGGAAGAAGAAGTCGTAGGATTCATAATATATGTAACCATAAAAGATAATCCTTATGTGTGGTTAGATTATTTTGCCATACGCAAAGAATATCAAAATAAAAAATATGGTTCAAAGGCTATTCAAATCTTTAAGGGATTTTTTACAGAATATGATGGCATATATATCGAATTCGAAAAAGAGGGGTTAGGAGCCGATAAAAAAGAAAACGAGATTAGAAAAAAACGCATCAATTTTTGGAAGAAGGTTGGATTCGAACTACTCAATATCGATATGAAATTATTTAGTGTGGCATATTCTTCTGCCGTTTTAAGATTAAACAATAATAATCTTGCAAACGATAAAATAATAGAGTATGGGTTCCGTCTATATGAGGCAGTCATGGGAAAAAGAGAGTGTCAAAAGAATTGTTTCATAATGGATTCTACAAATAATAAAAATTAAAAGGCCGGATGATTTTTTGTATTTATTAAGAACGTTTGTCGAAAGGGTATAAAAAATATCCTCTTTTTTGATATCATAATCGCGGTGAAGATTATGGATATCATATATAGAAAGGATACTCTCTATGTTTATTTGAAACAAAGTGAAGAAGTCGATTTTAAGGATTTAAAAAGACGAATTAAAAGAATTATGGATATTTATAAGATAGACAATTTGGTAATCGATACGAAAGACGGTGAAATCGAGTACATTCACGAATTAGAAAGACGGTTTTGTTTTAAGAATAAAGCTAAAGTGCTCGTTAAATAATGGGGCCATTTCGATAAAATACGTTACTTATACAACAGATTGTAAAAATTTACAAAAATTTAGCATTTTGTGTTGACAAGTGCTAATGAGTATCATATAATTGTTTTAGCACTGGTGAATTAGAAGTGCTAAAAAGAGGTTTGAATATGAATGAAAGGCAAAAGAAACTACTCAAAGAGATAGTCGAGTCGTACATTCAAGATGCTCACCCCGTCGGGTCGAAAGCGCTCGTCGATAAACTCAAGTGTTCGAGTGCGACGATTCGCAACGAGATGAGCGACTTGGAGGAATTGGGTTATCTCGAAAAGACGCACACGTCGAGCGGTCGCATACCGTCAGAGGCAGGGTATAAATACTATGTCGAGAACATCATGAAGCCGAAGGAATT
Organism: uncultured Muribaculaceae bacterium; assembly: GCA_964553435.1. Lineage (GTDB taxonomy): Bacteria > Bacillota_I > Bacilli_A > RF39 > UBA660 > RUG11867. Next base: position 21,301 of record CAZKKM010000007.1, read on the forward strand.
GAACGGTGAAGAGATGCTCAAATTGCAGACGATTTTTGCGAACAACAATCTCGTCTTGTCGGATGCCATCAAAGAGTGCATGCAAATCATAAGTGAAATAACGAACTATACGAGTGTCGTCTTGGGTAAAGATTCTGATCGAACGACCTTGAAACAGCTGAATATCATTCCGATAGATGACAATCGTGTCGTCGCTTTGTTGGTAGCCAGTAATGGCCACGTCGAAAACAAGCAGGTTTTAGTTCCCGAGGATGTCGATGTTCGCGAAGTGGTCAAGGTATCAGAAATCATCAACAAACATCTCATAGGAACTTTGATAAGCGAAGTTTCTTCGAAGATGGAGTTCGAAATCAAGCCTCGCATAGCAGTGATGATCAAAGAGTATGAGAGTGTATTCAACATGTTCCAAAACGTGTTCAACGATTTTGCAGAGAGAAGCGGAAACGTATTCTTCGGCGGAAGGGTGAACATGCTCAAACAACCAGAGTTCGACGAAGTCGATAAGGTCAAAAATATCATGGAGAAGCTCGAAGATTACGAACTGGTCAAGAAAATCGAGTCCAACGAGGATGGGGTCAACATCTACATCGGCGAAGAAAATGAATTCGATAAGGATGTGACGGTCGTAAAGACACGATACAAGGCCAACGGAGAGGAAGGTACGATTGCAATCATAGGACCTATGCGTATGGAATATGATAAAGTCGTAACACTTTTGGAATTCCTAAAAAGCCAGATAGAAAGGTGATTAGCGAAGTGCAAGATAAAAATGAAGAAGCTGTAAAGACAGCAAAGCACGAAGAAAAGAAAAACAAAAAGGGGAACAAAGAAGTAGAGGATTTGAAAGCACAGGTAGCCGATCTTACGGATAAGTGTGCGCGAGCTCAGGCCGAAGTCATCAACTTCAAAAAAAGAAAAGAAGAAGAAACATCTTTGAGGCTCAAATATTGTAACGAAGAATTGCTTTTGAAATTCGTCGCCGTATGTGACAATTTCGAGCGAGCAATTGCGATGGATGACCAAGATTTGACGGACGAAGTCAGCAAATTTTTGGAAGGTTTCAAAATGATGTATACGAACATGAGGGAAATCTTAAAGAGTTGCGAGGTCGAAGAAATTCCTTGCTTAGATAAGGAGTTCGATCCCAAGATAATGGAAGCTATTTTGGTCGAACATTATGACGACAAGGCTCCACATTCGGTCGTCGAAGTATTGCAGAAAGGTTACATGTATAAAGACAAGCTTTTGCGTTCGGCGATGGTAAAAATAAATGATTAAAAATCAAATGAAGAAAGGTGAAGAAAATTATGAGTAAAATAATAGGTATAGATTTAGGTACGACGAACAGTTGCGTATCAGTTTTGGAGGGTGGCGAACCACACGTCATCGTCAATCCGGAGGGTGCAAGAACGACTCCTTCGGTAGTAATGATCAAAAATGGAGAGGAGACAGTCGGAGAAGTAGCCAAACGTGGTGCAATCTCCAATCCAAATAACACGATCTATTCGATAAAGCGAAAGATGGGTACGAAAGAGAAGACAGAAGTCGACGGCAAGAGTTATACACCAGAGGAAATCAGTGCGAAGATTCTCATGAAGTTAAAGAGCGATGCCGAAGCTTACTTGGGCGAAAAAGTTACTAAGGCTGTCATCACAGTTCCAGCTTATTTCAACGATGCCCAAAGACAGGCCACTAAAAATGCTGGTAAAATTGCCGGTTTGGAAGTCGAACGTATCATCAACGAACCGACCGCGGCAGCATTGGCTTATGGTATCGATAAACAAGACAAGACACAGACCATTTTGGTTTACGACTTGGGTGGAGGAACATTCGATGTATCCATCCTCGAACTCGGAGATGGGGTTTTCGAAGTCAAATCTACAAGTGGTAACAACAACTTAGGTGGAGATGATTTCGACCAAGCTATCATGAACTATCTCGTCGATACTTTCAAGAAAGATAATGGAATAGATTTGTCCAAAGATAAGATGGCAATGCAAAGACTTAAGGATGCAGCTGAGAAAGCGAAGAAAGATTTGTCCGGTATGACTACGGCACACATCAGTTTGCCATTCATCTCACAGGGTTCCGATGGGCCTTTGCACTTAGAGCTCGATTTGACTCGTGCTAAGTTCGAAGATTTATGTCACGATTTGTTCGAGTCTACACGTGAACCAGTTAGAAAAGCTCTCAAAGATGCAAAATTGGATGCAAAGGATATCGATCAAGTAGTATTGGTTGGAGGTTCTACACGAATACCTTACATTCAAGATTTGGTCAAGAACGAACTCGGAAAAGAACCTAACAAGAGTGTCAATCCGGATGAAGTCGTCGCCATGGGCGCGGCCATCCAGGGTGGTGTCTTGACCGGCGAGGTCGATGATTTGGTTCTCTTGGATGTGACACCTTTGTCACTCGGTATCGAAACTATGGGCAATGTCATGACCGTTTTGATTCCAAGAAATACGACCATTCCAGCAAGCAAGAGCCAAGTGTTTTCGACTGCTGTCGACAATCAACCTGCCGTCGACATTCATGTTTTGCAAGGTGAGAGACCAATGGCTTCAGATAACAAGACACTCGGCAATTTCCAACTTGGAAATATCTTGCCTGCACGACGCGGTGTACCACAAATCGAAGTCACATTCGATATCGATGCGAACGGCATAGTCAATGTCAAAGCGAAGGATCTCGGTACAAACAAGGAACAATCTATCACGATCACTTCCAATACCAATTTGACAGATGAAGAAGTCGAAAAGATGATGAAGGAAGCTGAAGCAAATAGAGCCGACGATGAAAAGCGCAAGGCTGAGGCGGAGATCAAAAACGATGCCGATCAGACAGTATTCCAAGCAGAACGTTCTATCGATGACTTGAAAGATAAAATCACCGATTCCGAAAAAAGTGAACTCGAGAGTCTAATCAAAGAGACAAAAGAAGCAATCGAAAAGAACAATATCGACGATATCAAAGCGAAGAAAGAATCTTTGCAAGAGAAGTTGGTCGCAATTTCTTCGAGAGTATACGAGGAAGCCTCTAAGAATGCTCAGGCACAGAGTGCAGCACAAAGTAGTGACAGCGCGAATGATAGTAATGGCGATAATGTCAAAGAAGCTAGCTATGAAGAAAAATAAGCCAGATTTTCAAGTAAAAAAGTTCTAGGAAACTAGAACTTTCATCTGGTTAAAGAAAGGATATTTATGGAAAACACGCGCAGTAGTTATAGCGATAAATTGAAGTGGAATGTACGAGATTTGTATGCCACAGAAGATGATTATGAAAGAGATTATGAAGAGGTTGAGAAGAGACTTGGCGAATATGCGAAGTTTTGCGGACATATCTTGGATGATGCGAACTCCTTATATGGCTTGTTGACTCTCGACGACGAAATAAGTCGCAAAATCGAGAGAATTTATATATATTCGTTCATTCAAAACGACGAGGATACTCGAAAGACAAAGTATCAAACCTTGTACGAGCGCGCTGTCAAGTTGAATGAAAAATGCAATGAGGCTTCATCATATATAGTACCAGAGCTTTTAAAGTCTTCTTTCGAGACTGTAGAAAAGTATATCGAAGAGAAAAAAGAGCTAGTTCCTTATAGGAGAATGCTCAAAGAATTATATAGAATGAAAGATCATGTTCTATCCGATGCAGAAGAGAAGATTCTTTCGAGTTTGAGCGGCTCATTTGGAACGGCGGAAGAGGCATTTTCTTATTTGAGCGATGCCGATTTGCGTTTTGGAGAAATCGATGATGAGGATGGCAAGCCTATCGAGATGAACGAAAAAATTTATCAAAAGTTGATAATTAGTCCGAATAGAAAAGTTCGAAAACAAGCATTCGAACGTCTTTTAGAGGTTTATGGTAGTTTTAAAAACACTTATGCAAAGTTGCTGGCTAGTGAAGTCGGACTCAACAACAAGTTGGCGACAATTCGTCATTACGATAGTGCTCTCGATGCAGCTTTATATGTAAATCAAATTCCGAAAGGAATAATCGAAAATCTATTGACGACCGTCAAGAAAAATACTGCACCTTTGACGAGATATTGGGCTTTCAAAAAAGAACTCCTCGGAGTTGACGAGCTACATATATACGATACTCATGCGTCTATTTGTAAAAAAGTGTCCAAAAATTATAGCTTCGATGAGGCTAGAAAAGCAATCGTAGATTCATTGCAGATTTTAGGAAAAGAGTATGTTTCTCTTTTGAATCGAGCCTTCGACGAAGGATGGATAGATTCGATAGCTAACGATGGCAAGAGAAATGGAGCTTACTGTACGAAATGTTATGGTGTTCATCCTTATGTTCTTTTGAATTTCGATGGAACTTTTCAAAGTGTATCGACACTCGCTCACGAGCTGGGGCATGCGCTTCACGACTATTATGCGATGAGTAATCAAAGTTATCAAGATCACGGATATTCGATATTTGTAGCCGAAGTTGCGAGTCAGGTAAACGAAATTTTGTTGACACGACAACAAATCGTACAGTCAAACGATAGAGAAGAAAAGCTGTCTTTGCTCGACGATCTCGTTCGCGATTTTAAGACAGCAGTTTATCGTCAGACGATGTTTGCCGACTTCGAAGTGAGAATTCACGAATTAGAAAAGAAGGGGCAACCTCTCACACATGAAGTATTGTGCGATGAGTATTATAAATTGAATCTCGAATATTATGGAGAGAATATCGTCGTAGACGAGTTGATCAAATACGAGTGGGAACATATTCCACATTTCTACATGAATTTCTACGTTTATCAATATGCGACAGCATATACGGCGGCTATCATCATCGCTCAAAACATATTGAACGGAAAAGATGGGGCAAGAGAGAACTATTTGGAATTCTTGAAATTAGGAGTGACCAAGACTCCGGTCGAATCTTTGAAAGTAGCCGGTGTCGACATGGAAAGCGAGCAGGTTCTCAGTGAAAGTTTTGTGTATTTAGATCATTTAATCGACGAATTAGAAGAAAATATGAGGTGTTAATGTATGGCAAAAAAAGATTTTTATGAAGTATTGGGTGTCGATAAGAATGCGAGCGATGCGGAAATAAAGAGCGCGTATCGCAAGCTGGCCAAGAAGTATCATCCCGATGTTTCGAAGGAACCTGATGCGGCCGAAAAGTTCAAAGAAATAGGCGAAGCATATTCGGTTTTGGGCGATGAGCAAAAGAGAAAAACTTACGATCAATTTGGCAGTGCGGCATTTGAACAAGGTGGAGCAGGAGCCGGGGGCTTCGATGGATTCGGAGGTTTCGGTGGTTTCCAAGGTGCAGATGTCGATTTGAACGATATTTTCTCAGATTTCTTAGGCGGCTTCGGTTTTGGTGGAGGCAGCGGAAGAGGTCGCAATAGAGCACGCAAGGGAGACGATTTGCTCATTCGAGTCGAGTTGGATTTCATGGATGCCATAAATGGTTGTAAACAGGATATCAGACTCACGGTAAACGAGGAATGTCCAGAATGCCATGGAGTCGGAGGTCATGATCCAAAGACTTGCCCCACTTGTAATGGTCGGGGTCGAGTCGTAACGGAGACACGCACCATTTTGGGAGTCATGCAAACGGAAAGTGAATGTCCGACTTGTAACGGAAATGGTAAGACGTTCGAACGTGTCTGTTCGAAGTGCCGTGGAAAGAAACAGATTCGAACAGAGAAGACTTTAGAAGTTAGCATTCCAGCTGGTGTCGACAACGGAGATAGAATCAGAATTTCCGGCAAAGGTGGAGCAGGTTTAAACGGTGGACCGAATGGAGATGTTTATCTCGAATTTAAAGTCAAAGCTCATCCTATTTTCGAACGCGAAAACAACGATATTATTCTGACTTTACCACTAACCGTGGTGGAAGCATCTCTCGGTTGTAAAAAGGAAATACCTACAATCAATGGCAGTGTAGTTCTCGACGTCGCCGGAGGAACTCAGCCAGGAGACAAACTAAAATTGCGAGGAAAAGGACTTTCCGGTACAAATGCCTTTAACAAAGGTGATATGTATGTTATAATAGATGTGGTCATACCTACTAAGATGGACAGAAAGCAGAAGGAGTTGTTCAAAGAACTCGCCGAGACAAAACTGGACAACGATGGGTATAAAAAAATAGAGAAGTATTTATAAAAGAGGATGGTACGTTATGAATAAAGAGCAATTGTCGATTGCCATGGTCGGTTACAAGGAGACGTTCGCTTCTATGTCGATGAGACGTGAAGTGACAGATGAAAGAGTAAGAGCTCTTTACGGAAAAGTCGCGCGGATTCTCGAATTTGTATTAGCAAAAAAGGAAGAGTTTGAGGATTATGAATTGTCTTCGCTTGTAAGTGGAATTTGTGAGCCTCTCAACATGCTTAAACGAAAAGATGTATCTGACGAAGAGAAATCGAGAATTGTCGAAGTAATTGAAGTTTTGGTAAAAAGTCACGAGGATGGTTTGCTAAAATGTCACGGCATGGCAGTGGAGCTTCAAGAGCAAAGAGAACCGATAGATGCAAAGAAAAATGTTATTCCTAAACCGATGGAAGTTCCAAGTTTAAGTGAAACAGCTAGGGTCTTAGATTTTTCATCTTATACAGTCGATGGTTTGAAAGAGAGATTGGAAAGAACGGTCGACGATTTGGCGCGCGATTATATGATCAATCGTGCTCGTTTGGATAAGATGGGATGGGAAAATGAAGATGCACTTTACGATCGCATCGTAGCATGGAGTGGGCGAGCGACGATGGGGTTAAAGGATAATCCCTCATCTGTGTATTATAAAAAGATGGCATATAACGTTTCAAATTTGGCCAATCTCATGTCTTTATTGCTTGGTTCTAACGATAATTTTTCGTTAGTTCGACATTCCAAACAATTGGAGCAATATCTCGAACAGATGGACGAACATTACGGTCAAAGTATCAAAACGATGTGAACGGTAACGAACTTTATTCAGATGATTTTTCTATCATCTTTTTTAATTGTGTGATATAATTATCTTATTGGGACTATATGCGGGAGGTGATGGTCTTGCAAACCATAGAAAATTTTGATGAATATAAAATTTTAGATGTGTCTTCGGGGAAAAAACTCGAGAATTGGAATGGCATACGTCTTTCTAGACCGGATCCTGAAGTCATTTGGCCAAGCGAAAAAAGCGAGGCTTGGAAATATGATGCCGAATATATACGCAGCTCAAAAGGTGGCGGTGAATGGCATAAGAATAAAAGTATTCCAGAATCTTGGCAAATTCATTATAAAAATTTGACTTTCAATATAAAACTTATGGGCTTCAAACATACAGGACTATTTCCCGAGCAAGCATACAATTGGGATATCATAATGGATAGAGTCGCTTCTGCCAAACGAGAAGTCAAAGTTTTGAATTTATTTGCTTATACCGGTGGTGCGAGTGTAGCCGCTTTGGCAGCGGGCGCCAGTGTCGTGCACGTCGATTCGTCGCGTGGGATGGTCGATTGGGCCAAAGAGAATGTCAAATCTTCCGGGTTAGAAGATAAACAAATTCGTTATATTGTGGACGATGTCAAAAAATTCGTAAAAAGAGAAATAAGACGAGGTAACAAATACGATATAATCATTATGGACCCTCCGAGTTTTGGTCGAGGCTCGAGTGGAGAAGTATGGAATATCGATGAAGATCTTTTCGAGTTAGTCTCGGAAACAAAAGAGTTACTTTCCGATAAACCTATTTTATTCTTGATAAATTCTTATACGACCGGTTTGTCGATGAGTGTAATCGAAAATATACTGAAATTGACTGTACAAAAGAAATTCGGAGGTCAAATATTCAAAGACGAACTGGGAATAAAAGTTGAGAATTCGAATATAGTTTTACCGTGTGGTATATTTGCCAGATGGGAACCACTGGTTTAAATTTTTCTTTAAGGAGTTTTTAGTATGGACAATATGAAAAGTGAATTGTACAAAAATACGACATCTTTGATGGACGAAGTAGACTATTTGCGGGCAAACAATCGCGAGACAGATTTGCTCGATAGGGCGACCAATTTGGGCAATATAGCTATTCTTTATTTCGAATCTTTGTCAGAGATGGAAATAAAAGGAATAGTTACAATAGTCAATTTATCTCTATCGATAGTAGAAGACATGAAAGTTGGAATGCCGAGTCAGAATGAAAAACTTTCGATCTTAGTCGAAGAATTCGAAGAACTATTTAGGAGCAAAAAGTTTTTATTGGATGGTTCCTTAGAAAAAACAGTGAGTGTAGCATAGAACCAAAGAAAAGAGAAAAGTTTATGGAAATTATTGGAATAATGGGTGGCAGTGGAAGTGGCAAAAGTACAGTATCAGATATAATAAAAAACATTTATGGTAATAGATGCACAATCGTGAGAATAGACGATTTTATGCACGAATATACGAGGGTGAGACAGGAAGAATTGGCCAGTCATTTGGGGATACCTTCCGATGATGGTTTGATTTTGAACCATTTGAGCAATTCGGTAGACCGAATAAAATATTGGATTTCTACTATCGGGCCGGACGTAGATGCCGCCGTAAACGATAGTATACAACAACTTGCTTCGTCATATGATGTAATAATACTGGATTGGGCCTTTTTGCCTTTGCTCAAGAGTTTATTCGATAGATGTAGTATTACTATAAGAGTCAGTTGTGATTACGATTTGAAAATGAACCGTTTGCGAGCTAGACTTTCGGAACATAACAAAAGTGAGCGCTGGGATGATAGAGCTTTGGATTTGAGAATAAGAAACTCCGATTTGGAAGGATATCAATACAGAACAGATTTGTTTGTCGAAAACAGCGGAGAAATCGAAATACTAGGGCATATGGTAGAACATTTGATAAGAAGTCTCGTCGACATCGATTGTCTCGAACCCCCAACTGACAAAACAAAGCAGGTTGGGGATTGACTTGAGAAGCTACTTATAATATAATTGATTTGTGCCGAAAACAAATCATTTTTGCTGGAATGGCTCAATTGGTAGAGCAGCTGAATCGTAATCAGCAGGTTGGGGGTTCGATT
>CAZKKM010000008.1:0-29596 GCA_964553435.1 uncultured Muribaculaceae bacterium
GACTTTTCTCATTTCTATCTACCAAATCGAAATTAGTATAGAATACTGCGTTCAAGTCTTCATCTTGGTTTACATTGTTCAAATAATTCAATGTCACAGTCAAATTGTAATAGTATGTTTTACCTACAGGAATAGTTAGAAGATTCGCCAGTAACTTTTTTGCACTCGTTTTAGATTGAGGTACATTCGTAGAACTTACGACTTCTGTATATGACCCATCTTCTATTTCAGAATAACTCAAAGTATAAGTTAGACTATTTTCCAAATATGTATTGACTAGCCCTTGCCAGTACATCTTCACATTCGCCTCGGCTGTTCCCGTATTCGTAATCGTAAATTTCTTTGTAAGCGATTCTCCGAAGGATAGTTGTCCTGTAATACCAGTATCGTTATCGGCGAATCTGGCACTCACTGTCGCCGTATTGATCGTCGCTTGTACAGGGTTCGTTTCTCCTGTCGCTGTGAAGTACGCATACGAAATAGTTCCTACTATCGTGAGAATAGATGCTATTCCTACCACCAAACATATCGTTCTCTTCGTCTTTGAATTCATTGTTCTTTCTCCTCTCGCTTATGACATTCTTGTCATATCTTACAACAAGTATACGACAATACAACCAAAAGTACAACGTGTTTTACGGAACAGAACACGTTTTTTACATAAGTATTATATAACACAGGACTCCCGCATCTTGTCGAAAAAAAGACCTCATCTTGAGGTCCAATCGGTGTTATTCGAATATTTCTCTTTTTATCATTTCGACATTGTCGCGCATCATCGTCTTGTAGTTGGCCTGATTGGCAATGTCTTCTTCGCTCAAGACGGTCATACTTTTTAGTTTGACCACTTGGGCGCCGGCTCCACTCAACTCTTTTATCATGGCCGTCTCTTCTTGATTGTCGAGCATAAATACGTATTTGACAGTCTTCTCATTTACCAATTTCTTAGCTTTGGTTTTCGTTGTCTGAGGTATTTCGTTTTTCGATTCATCTATGTTTGTGACAGTAAATCCGTACTTCGACAAGAAGGATAAAGTATCGGACGCGATCAAAATGTTCGTATCATTTGCATTATCTGTCGCTGTTTCGAGTTCAGCATCGTATGCACTTATCTGAACTTTCAAATCTTCATAATTCTTGTTTATTTCTTCGATGATATACTTGTTGCTGATATATTCTTCCAAACCGTTTTTGACATTATGTGCGAGCATGAGGAAATCCCTCGGATTCATCCAAAGCTCCTCGACAGCATTGTCGTACTCCAGTCCTTGACTGACGTCGATGATGCGTATTTTCTTATTCTTGTTCAAAAGATCTCTCGCCATGCTCTTCTCATTTGTAAGCCCATTGTAGACGAAAATTGCTCCCTTAGAATATTCATCTACTTGTTTTTCGGTCAAAGTATAATCTTCGACATCGCTCTCGGCCGGATAGATAGACGAGACATCCGAATTGTAACCGTAGAGAAAAGAAGTCACATACTGAATCGGATAGACGGTCGTATATATATCGACACCCTCCAAATCATCCCTTTTGAAGCAGCTGGTCATAGATACCAGTATCAAAGCCATGATCGACAAAGTTTTTATATTTTTTTTCATTTTTAATCTTCACCTTTACTTTTTACGACAAGTTAATTTTACTATAAAATGTCACATTTGTAAAATAAAACTGGAAAGCAATTTGTGCGTGTTGTATAATTGTGTTGGTGATTAGGATGAAATTTTTAGAAAAATACGGTATCCATATCGAAAATGAAAATCTTTTGAAGACAGCTCTTACACATTCTTCCTACTCGAACGAACACGGATGTGAAAATTACGAGCGACTGGAATTCTTGGGAGACGCAGTCTTGGAACTCATCACGAGCGAGTATTTCTTCGAACACGGAGATTTTCGCGAAGGCGACCTTACGAAGATACGTTCCCGTTATGTATGTGAGCATGCAAATTATGAATATGCCAAAGTCATCGGATATATTCCTTATATCCGTGTCGGCAATGGTCAGATACATGACGTTAACGAAACGATAGTTGCCGACGTATTCGAATCGATTCTAGCCGTCGTCTTCTTAGAACACTGTTACGAAGTGGCCAAAAAATATATATTGGAAGTCATCACACCTTTCATAGAAAAAAATTATGTTTTCTATAAAGACTACAAATCTCTACTTCAAGAGATGATGCAGACGACTAAGAAATCCCTGGAATACAAAATCGTGAGTGAAACTGGACCAGCGCACGATAAGACCTACGAAGTAGAAGTCGTCGTCGACGATATAGTCTACGGCCGAGGAGTAGGTAAAAACAAGAAAGAAGCTGAACAAAATGCCGCGGCCAATGCTTTCGAACTTGCCGTGACGAAAGAAAAGAGGAGTTGAAAAATCTATGCAATTGAAGAGCATCAAAGCTTACGGTTTTAAATCGTTTGCCGATAAGATAGAAATAGAAATCAAAGACGGAATAACTGGCATAGTCGGACCTAATGGCTCTGGCAAATCGAACATAGTCGATGCGGTCAAATGGGTCCTGGGCGAACAATCGGTTAAAGCCCTTCGCGGTGCGAATGCGATGACAGATGTCATCTTCCAGGGAAGTGCTTCTCGCAAACCACTGACACGTGCGAGTGTCACTCTCACCTTCGACAACTCGGATCACTACTTGAATAGCGAGCTTTCCGAAATCGAAATCAAAAGAATCGTCTACTCTTCTGGAGAAAACGAATATCTACTCAACAATTCCAAAGTTCGTCTCAAAGACATAACGGACCTCTTCATCGATTCGGGAGCCGGCAAAGAAGCCTTCAGTATCATATCACAAGGACGCATAGGCGAAATATTGAACGGCAAACCGGAAGATAGACGTGCCGTGATAGAAGAAGCCGCCGGTGTACTCAAATACAAAAAAAGAAAGATGGAGAGTTTGAAAAAACTCGAGAAGACGAACGATAATCTCTCGAAAATAGATTTGGTCATAAACGAACTTATCGTCAACTTGGAGCCTCTTCGCGAACAAGCCGAAAAAGCTCGCAAGTACGAATCATTCAAAAGTGAACTCGAAAGCATCGAGATAAGTTTGCTCATCAGCGATATCACGAATATCAACGAAGAATATGAAAGCCTCAAAGCGAAAGCTGAAACACTTCGTAAAGAACTCGAAGAGATAGACGGAGCCAACTCGAAAGACGATTCCAAAAGCGAAAAGATAAAACTTGAACTTTTGAAAATAGAATCCGATATTGCTGCTCAGAGTCAAAATCTTTTAAAAGTGACCGAAGAACTATCGAGCTTGGAAGCAGCTAAACAGCTCATAATCGAGAGGAAGAAATACGAAGTTGACGACGTCAAACTCGAGAGTAATATTTTGAACTTGAAAGAGGAGATTGCATCTCTCGAAAACGCGGCCGCAAACCTTACAAATGAAATAGACACATTGAAAGAAAAAGGATCGTCACTCGTATCTAAAAGAGGAAATCTCGAAGTCGATTTGCGCAAAGTGAGCACGACGAAAAACAACATCGAAAACGAAATCGCACAAGCGACGAGAAAAATGAACGAGATTAAAAACAAAGTTGAAATCAGTCTCGCCAACATCGAAAATGACTCTCTTCTCCCCTCTTCTATCAAAAGTTTGCTTTCCAATCCTCGTCTCAAAAATTTGCATGGTACATTTGGAAGCAAAATAGAAGTGAGTGAGACTTACACTCTCGCCATCGATACGATTTTGGGGGCCATGCAAAACGTCGTCATAACGGACGATGAAAAGGCAGCCAAAGATGCCATTTCTTATCTCAAAAATAATCGTTTGGGTCGAGTGACTTTCTTTCCTCTCAATGTCATCAAACCAAAATATGTCGATGAGATGACTCTCAATATGGTCGAACAAGAAGACGGCTACATCGGCATCGCATCGACTCTCGTCGATTACGATACGAAATACAAAAACATCGTCGAAAACTTGCTTGGAAACGTTCTCGTCGTCCGCGACATAGACGCGGCCAACCGCATCGGTAAATTGATTCACTATACGTATAGAATAGTTTCCTTAGACGGAGAAGTCCTCCATACTGGTGGTTCGGTCACAGGAGGAACAGCCAAATCAATAAAAAACACTCTGACCGAAAAGAACAACATCAAGATTATGAATGCCGAAATCGAAAAGTTGCGTTCCGAAATCGCCACTTCTACGACAAAGCTTTCCGAACTTACGAACGAAGAAGGACTGCTACGCAAAAACATGAGCGAACTGGAATCCGAAATAATCGCCGTTCGCGAAGAAGAACGCAACAAAGAAACTTTCTTATCGAGTATCAAAAACAGCATTCAATCTAAACAAAAAGAGCTCGAAGGCACGAAAGGAATAAAGTCGAGTTCACTCGATGCTGAACTCGATGCGACGATGGAAGCTTTCTATAGCAAAGATCGTGAAAAATCGACGATTGCTTCTAATTTGGATAAATTGAAAACCCACAAGTCGGAATTGAATACCGAATTGTCCGAAATAGAACTCGCGACGAGAAAACAGAACAGTGAATACAACCGCAAAGTCAATGAGCTCAAAGACTTGGAAATTCGCCTCGGCAAGATGGACATCAAATTGGACACACTTCTTCTTCGTTTGACCGACGAATACAACATAACCTACGAAAGAGCGAAGATGACTTACGAGATTAAAGATGACGTCGATGCCGATCGTTCTCGTGTCCAAACCCTTCGAAAGAACATCAAAGATTTGGGCGAAGTAAATACAGGTGCGATCAGTGAATTCGAACGTATCAATACGAGATATGAATTCCTAAATGAACAAAAGAAAGATTTGAAAGAATCGATCGACAATCTTTTGGGTATCATCGCCGACATGGACGCGACGATGGAAAAAGAATTTTCAGATACCTTCGACAAAGTCAATGCCGAATTCCAAAGAGTATTCAAAAGACTGTTCAAAGGTGGAAACGGAGAACTTCTTCTTACTAACCCTCTCGATCTACTCGAAACAGGTATCGATATCGTCGCCGAACCACCAGGCAAGAAACTTAAAAACATCACCCTCTTGTCGGGTGGAGAAAAAACTCTTACGGCCATTGCTCTTCTGTTCGCCATTCTCAATGTCAAAGTCGTTCCTTTTTGCATCTTAGACGAGGTCGAAGCTGCTCTCGACGAAGCGAATGTCGACACCTTCGGAACGTACCTGAAAGAATACGAACACAAGACTCAATTCATCGTCATCACTCATAAGAAAAAGACGATGGAATACGCAAATACTCTCTACGGTGTGACTATGCAAGAATCCGGAGTATCCAAACTTGTGAGTGTCAAATTGGAAGGATTAGAAAAATAAAAGTGATGCCCCTGCAACGAAAAACCAAAGAAGATATGCTTTGGTTTTTTCGTTTCGAATTTTTAAATGCTGCCTCCCGATGTTATGACGGTTAGTATCCGACCGAGCACTTTCCAAAAAGAGCATTTTTCGACTGTTTCGACGACAGTGATCATCTGTTCACCGATTTTTTTCTCGTTGGCATATATTTCCAATGTACCGACACTCTCTCCACTCTTTACTGGAGCTCTAAGTTCATCCAAATTCATCTTGTAAGTGTAGTTTACCTCTTCGCCATTTATTTTGACCAAATCTCGCGCGTCTTCCATAATGGTTATTTTTTCTTTCAGTTTCTCGCCCAACTCGATATCGATCTCTCCTAGAATAGAACCTTTTTCCAAGATGGTATTCACTTTATAAACACTTTTGCCGTAGTTCAATAAGGCAATCGTATCTTTGCTTCGCGCATCTTGATCGGGTTCGCCCATTACGACACTTATGAGTCTCAACCCTTTCCATTCGCCTGTCGCTGTCAAACAGAAACCTGCTTTACCAGTATATCCAGTCTTCAAACCATCGACTCCCTGATAAAATCTCACCAACTTATTGGTATTGACCATCCAAAGACTAGTACCATCCTTCTTCTTCAAATAATCCTCGTATATGCTCGAATATTTTAAGATGAGATCGTGTTTGATGAGTTCTCTTCCCATCTTGGCCATATCCCTCGCACTCGAAACATGTCCATCGGCATCCAATCCGTATACATTTACGAAATTTGTCGCCGTCAAGCCCAACTCCTTCGATTTGGCATTCATCATTTCGACAAAGTGTGCTGTACTTCCACCTATCGCTTCAGCTAACACGACTGCCGCATCATTTCCACTGGCTATACAAACCGCTTTTATGATTTCATCCAAAGTATACTGGGCACCTGCTTCCAAGAAAACTTGACTTCCTCCCATGGACGCAGCATTCTCGCTTACAGGAACCATATCTTCTAAACCGATATTCCCCTTTTCTATAGCTTCCATCGTCAAAAGTAAGGTCATCATCTTGGTCATGGACGCAGGAGCCAATGCTTCGTCAGCATTTTTCTCGTACAATACCTCTCCCGTACTCGCTTCGATCAAAATTGCACTCTTGGCCGTCTCGGTCAAATCGGCCGCTTTGACGACACCACACATCGCGAACATACAAAAAAACCAAACTAATATTTTCTTCAAAACTTCATCACCTGTTTAATTAGTATTATTTCTGCGATTTTTTTAGAACGCAAAATTGCCTCATATATTCTCTTTGACAGTTGAATAGAAGAGCATTTAGTCGTATAATTGAAACGACGAAAGGACTAGTGATACATGAAATATCTCTTCATTGCCATCATAAAACTCTATCGACGCATCCCACTTTCATCCCATGCAGCCTGCAAGTTTTATCCGACATGCTCGGCCTATGCCATCGAAGCTTTAAAAAAATACGGAACAATAAAGGGACTTTGTCTTACTATCGCGAGAATTCTCAGATGTAACCCGTGGAGCAAGGGTGGATACGACCCAGTGCCTTAGGCTATCGTTTATACGATAATTTTGTCCTACCATAATCTACTATTAGGTGAAAATATTATGGTAGATTTTTTAATTGGTTTACATCCTGTATTACAAGCGCTTTTGGCAACTCTCATGACGTATGCTTTTACGATCGCGGGAAGCGCATTAGTCTTCTTCTTCAAAAAAGTCAATAGAAACGTGATGGATGCCCTTTTAGGGCTTGCTGGAGGAGTCATGATCGCAGCTTCTTTCTTCAGTCTCATCGCACCAGCCATCGAAAAATGCGAACAATTGAATCAAATTCCCTGGCTAATCGTTTCGTTTGGTTTCTTACTAGGTGGAGTGCTTCTTTTCATCACGGACAAATTGAGTGCCAAATATTTGAAAGACTCCGAGAAAAAACGCAACTTCATGCTCATGCTTTCGATTACGATGCACAACATTCCCGAGGGTCTGGTCGTCGGTCTCGCTTTCGGTTCGATAGCCTACGGCAATGTCACTGCTATGAGTGCTTTCATCCTCGCTCTCGGCATAGGTATTCAAAACTTTCCTGAGGGCTCGAGTATATCTCTTCCCTTGCGTCGAAGTGGCATGTCGCGTAGCAGAGCCTTTTTCTTGGGGCAAATAAGCGGAATAGTAGAACCCGTTGCGGGAGTTTTGGGAGCGCTCCTCGTTTTAAAAGTCGAATGGATTCTTCCGATATCTTTGGCTTTTGCGGCTGGAGCTATGATATATGTCGTCGTCGAAGAGATAATTCCCGAAAGTCAGACGAACAAAAGAAAAGACCTCATGGCCTTCTTCACTTTGATCGGATTCATCATCATGATGGTTTTGGATGTCGGTTTGGGTTAACCTAAACCTCCAGCACTCACGATATAATAACTTATGAGCACCGTTGCCACACTTGCGAGCGCAATCGACAAAATGGCAATCGTGTTAGCTAAAGCATAACCGTCCCGACCAGCTGTAAATGTGGCCATGTTCGCGACTTGTGCTTTTTTTTGTGCCAATTGTACTTTCGTATTAGCATCGGTCATATACTCCAAATTGAAATCGCATATTCTCACGATATCGCCGTTCTCTTTCATCGAGGAACTCAAAAAACGTTTCTTGTCGTTCACGAGAGTCGTCTCATAACAATTTCCCGTATCGACATCGTAACTTCTTATGACATAGCCATCATCGACTTCGACGAAAGGCATGAGAACGTATTTGATATTGCCGGCGATAAAAGAGAATCCGAACTCCTCACCTTCCGTATACCGTGTAGAATCCCATTCTGATATATAAAGAAAATTCGTCTTGATTATCTGTCTCAAAGTCGTCATGTTGGCCTGCTCGGTGAGAATAGTGACATTCGTAAAAGTTTCTTCGATATCTCCACTCCACAAAGCGCGTGCATACTTGGAAGAAAAATAAATTTTATTGTAAAAGGTCGGCATGCTTTTCAAGAGCTCTTTTGCTCCCAAAAACAACTGAGTAGAAAAAGTTAAATAATACGTATATTTTTTTTCTCCTTGACTCATAACATATACCCTCTATTCTGAACTCAATTATATCATCGCCCTGCTCTTTTGGCAAGTTTTTTGTTGACGAAATTGTTTATCATCGAACTTATGACTGCAAAAATCGGTACTCCGAAAAGCATGCCCGCAAAACCGAACAGGCCGCCGAAGAAGAGGATAGAAAACAGCACCCAAAAGCTCTTTATTCCTGTCTTGTTTCCTATCAATTTCGGTCCCAATATATTCCCGTCGAATTGTTGAATTATGAGTATGAGTACGACAAACGTCAAACTTTTTGTAGGATTTATGAGCAATAAAAGAGTCGCACAAGGTATAGCTCCGATGAATGGTCCAAAATACGGAATTATGTTCGTCACACCGACGATGACCGAGATGACAAGAGCATAAGGTATTCTGAATACTGCAAGGAAGAAAAAAGTGATGATTCCTATCAACAGAGAATCTATTATTTTGGCAACCATGAATCCACCGAATACCTTATCTATATAACCGAGGGTCGTCATGGTGACATCGTAGACTTGCTTTGGCAGAATCAAATCGAGAAATTTCTTCATTCCTCCGACAAATGTATCCTTGTCGTATATTAGATACACCGATACGATGAGACCTATCACTATATTCACGAGCCAACGCAATGCCGATGTTATGCCAGCCGCGACATTCGCCATTATCGAATCCATAGTCGGCATCATGAATTTACTGACTGTATCCGTGATATTGGTATTCATGCTATCCACTATCGTTTTCAAATCGGGATTATCCTGCAAAAACCCTTTGAGATAATCGTAAATATTGTTTACATATGTCGGTATATTCGTCACCATCAAATTTAGACTTTCGAGAAGGCTAGGTACGACGAACTCTATGAAAAGCCAAATGAGTACGAGAGCCAAAAGATATGTCGCACATATGGCCGAAATGCGCATGACGCGTTCTTTTTTCTTGGCCTCTTTGAAAAATTTTTTATACACCCAATCGCCTGCCGGTCGCATCGCATATTTTTCGATGACGTTTACGAGCGGATTTAAAAGATAGGCGAACATTATACCCAAGAAGATGGGTGTCAATGTACTCAAAATTTTGAAAATTCCTCCGACGATATACTCCAACTTCAACAACAGAAAAAATAACAAGATGGAGGCCGCGACTACTCCGAAAAGTGTCAATCCCCACATCACATAATTGTTTTCTTTGATTTTATCTTTCATAAAAATTGTCCCGACCTTTCGTCAAAATTCAAAACCGAATTCGTACACATCGTTTCCAGCTGTCACTTTTATCTTTTTTATGAATTTTTTTCCGGCGACGACTTCGTAAGAATTATCTCCTATCGTGTAATTGTACGTCTTATCATCCCCGTCGCGTACGATAGTCGCACTACTTCCATTTAATATTTTGAATAAAGCCTTAAAATCGAACAGACTCTCATCCATTCCATCGAATAGATCATCTATCGGTTCTTTTTCGAAAAGCTCAACTTTGTAAGAGATGCCTTGTTCGATTTTAAAATGAATTAGAGATTTTCCATCTTCTTTAAAACCATCTACTAATCCTCGATCGTATTCTCCAACAAAATTGATCTTCTTTTCTTCGAGACTTATCATATGTTCGAAGTTGTATTTGCCATCGAATAATTCTTGTTTTTCGAAATATGTGAGTTCCTTCTCTTCGTGCGATTCCACTTCCCGTTTGCTTTCCATCTTGCTTTCGTTTTGCATTACTTCCACATGAGGGCCTTTTACTCTTCCGGCTACAACGCACAAGAGCATGACAAAAAAGAAAAATGTAAAATATAAGCCCAGTTTAAAAAGTGCTCTACCTTTTTCTGTGCTGCGCAAATCTTTAATTCGCTGTATCATTCAACCTCACTCCCAACAAGGATTCCTTTTTTATGCCATTTAAATAATCTTTCACGGCGACACGATTTTTTCCTTCGGGTTTGATTTCCGTCAAGACGATTTCCCCGTCCGCGGTCGCGACACCTATTCCGTCCACATAGACAGAATTTATAGTCGCTGGATCTCCA
The DNA here is from genome assembly GCA_964553435.1 of uncultured Muribaculaceae bacterium. Classification (GTDB taxonomy): domain Bacteria; phylum Bacillota_I; class Bacilli_A; order RF39; family UBA660; genus RUG11867. The sequence continues at coordinate 10,418 of CAZKKM010000008.1, forward strand.
TGTCCATCCCCGATGCGAGATTCGTAAACTTTGATTTTTTTGCCGTTCATGATGAAATACGCACCAGGTACAGAATTGAGTCCACGTATTTTATCGTACACTTCTCGACTCGTCTTTGTGAAATCGATGAGTTCATCTTCTTTCTTGATGATATATCCGAATGTCACTTCATCTTCGTTTTGTTCGGTTCGTTCGTTGGACCCCTCGATGATGCTCGGCAAAGTTTCGCTTAAGAGCTCGCTTCCGACCTTCGCAAGCTTTGCACTCAAAGTATCGAGAGTATCTTCCATCGTGATGGCAACTTCTCTTTGTGAGATGATATCGCCACTGTCCATGTGTTCATCCATGTACATGATAGTTATTCCCGTTTTATCGTAACCTTCCATGATTGCTCTATGAATCGGAGCCCCTCCCCGCAATTTCGGTAACAACGAAGCATGAACATTTATCGATCCCAATCTCGGTGCATCCAATATGACTTTTGGAATTATTTGCCCATATGCACAAGTGACTATTATATCTGGCTTTGCGTCCAAAATAGCTCGATGATCATCTTTTATTTTCTCTGGTGTGATCACTTCGATACCCGCATCCATCGCGACCGTCTTGACTGGTGACGGTGTGATGATTTGTTTTCTTCCTATAGGTCTATCTGGTTGACTGACGACCAACACCACATCGACAAGCTCGATTAAACTCTTCAAAATGGGAACGGCAAACTCCGGTGTTCCCATGAAAACTGCTCGTATGTTCTTCATCATTTTCTCCTCTTTCGTTTCTCGATAATATTTTAACACACTTTAATTCATAATAAAAGAACCGAACGATGTCGATTTTTTATCTAGTGCTAACTTCCTCGATCAGTTCTCTTCTAAGATGTCATTCAACTTTTGTTTCACGTCATTTACAGAAGCTTCATCTTGTTCCATGACATACAACAGAGCTTTCCCTGCCGAATATGTCGTTCTCGACGCATCATGTCCGCTCGCATTTTGAACTTCTATCGTCCATTTCGGATTGTCGTTGATCTGCATCTTTGCCAAAGCATAAATGTCTTTTTCGCTCATGTTCGTGACGAAAGACTTGCTCAAAGTATCCAATATGCTGATGTACTTGCTGATGATAGCAGGACTCGTCGCTTTCTCGATCAAAGCTCTTAAGACCGCTTCTTGATTCTCTCCTCGCGAAATATCTCCCAAAGGCAACTCTTTTCTCGAACGTGAGAAAGCCAAAGCAGCCGCACCATTCAAATTATTCTTTCCTCGGACGAACGAATGCCCATCGTAGCTGAACGCATATTTTGAATCGACTGTGATTCCGCCCAACGTATCGACAACTTTGACGAGCGAACTGAAGTTCACTTTGAAATAGAAATCGATATCAGTTTCATACAAATCTCCCAAAGTATTCATAGACTCCTCCACTCCATAAATGCCGGCATGAGTGAGCTTATCCATGGCTTTTTTTGAATGCAATTTTACATAATAATCTCGCGGTGTATTTACGAACAATATCTTTTGTGTCTTCGGATTGACCGCGACCAATATGTTGACATCACTTCGAGAAACCGTACCTATCGATCCGTAAGTATCGATACCGCTTATGTAAACTAAGAACGGCTCCTTCGTCACATCGACATCGCTCTTCGCAATGTTCTCTTCGCGCTTGACCGTATAATCGGCGAGAGGCTCGTACTGATCGAACAGTTCGGCATAATCCTCCTTCAACACTTCCGTCATCGAAGAGCTGATATAAAAACCGGAAATATTCCCTTCTATGCCGTCGTTCATCATGAGTACAAAATCTTCATAAGTTTTTTTGCTCGCAAATGTCACTGACTTCTCGAGCAACTTCATAGCTTCGGGAAAAGATTCACTTTGTGTGTCGTAGATGCCAAAGTTCGTATTGTTCAAATCGGTTATACTCTCGTAACCCTTCGATTTCAAGACATACACTTCGTACCTTTCCTCCGCTATGACTGAACCGACTATCCTCGAAACCAACGACTGAGCGAAAGCTACATTGTAAGTTCCGAAACAAAAAATACCCGACAAAAGTACAGCCACTACCATAAAAGGTACCTTTATGACCGGTTTGAATCTTTTGTTGAGAACGAAAAGCAAAACCCATTCGACGACGACTATGCCCGTCACGAGTAATAACATGTACTTCCCACTCAACAAATCTATTCTGAAAAGCGAAAGCATAAAGATGATCGTCGTCACGATCAATGTTATACTCACTCCTCTAAATAATCTCCAATACTTCATCGTTTTTTTTCTTTTATTCGTTTTGTTGTTTACTGCACGTTTTTCCATCTTAAAAACCTCACCTTAACATCTATTATATTACAGTTTATCGTGAGGTTGTCATTTAATCGAATATATCATTGTAAACTTCTGTAAAATCATTTACACTATGTATTTCCATTTCTTTACGTATCTTGACCGGCAATTTATCCAAATCGTCCTCGTTTTCTTTCGGTATGTAGACGATTTTTGTACCGGCATTGTAAGCACTGATGATTTTTTCTTTGATGCCACCGACTTTCAAAATGCGCCCTTTGAGCGATAATTCGCCAGTAAAAGCTCGATCGTTTGGCACCTTTTTATCGAGTATTGCACTCACGATGGCGACGACTATTCCGAGTCCTGCACTGGGACCATCTTTCGGTGTAGCTCCATCCAATGCATGTATATGAAGAGTCTCGCTGAGCACTTTTTTGTCGATTTTGAACTGCTTTGCATTTTCTTTCAAATAATCGACCGCGACGACGGCACTTTCTTGCATGACCTTGCCCAAAGATCCGGTCGACAAAATCTTTGAAGCCCCCGGGACCAACGCGACTTCTACATTGATTATGCATCCGCCGACTGTCGTACAAGCTGGCACATTCGCTACTCCCGAACTCGAATAATAATTCCTATACTCCGAATACTTATCGTGACCGAGATATTTTTCTAACTCGTTCTCTTTGACAGTGACTGGTTTATCCAACCCTTTTATGAGCATCTTTCTGATGATCGTACTTATCTTTCTTTCGAGATCGCGCACCCCAGCCTCGCGTGTATAATCCTTTATGATACGAGTGATGACTGCATCTGAAAATTTGAGTAGTTTGTAATCGAACTTATATTCTTTACCTAATCGCGGCAAAGTATAATTCTTCGCAATCTCGATTTTATCGTAGAGAGTGTAGCTCGCGACATCTATGATTTCCAACCTGTCGTAAAGTGCTCGCGGTATTTTAGATTCGTCATTCGCCGTCAAAATGAACAACACGTTCGATAAATCGAAAGGTTCCTGCACGTAATTGTCGATGAACTCTCTATTCTGGTTTTGATCTAATATATCGAGAAGTGTACTCGAAGGATCTCCTTTGTAATCTTTGACCATCTTGTCCACTTCATCTATCAATATGATGGGATTATTTACTCCACATTTGCGAATGCCCTCCATTATCTTGCCAGGACCAGCTCCTATATAAGTTCTTCTGTGACCTACCAACTCCGATGAATCGTTAAGCCCGCCTACACATACTTTGATGAATTCTCTATGAGTCGATGCGGCCAATTCTCTCGCGAAGGTCGTCTTTCCAGTTCCCGGAGGACCTATGAGACAAAGAATAGGACTGTGCAAATCTTTATTCTTCCTCTTTAAGATCATATATTCTTCTATGCGCTCTTTCGCTCTCGCAAGTCCGTAATGTAGTTCATTCAATTGTTCATCTATCTTGTCGATATCGAGCTCTCCTCGTGAACTCTTGTTCCATGGAAGGCTCGTGACAAATTCCAAATGACTTCTCAAAATTCCATATTCCGGAGAATTATCCATCGTCATTTCGAACCGTTTGACTTCTCTTTCCATGCTGGCTCGCACCTTGGCATCGACCTTCAATCCGGCGATGATTTTCTTGTATTCTTCGCATTCGCTCGCCTTATCTGAATCCAAGCCTATCTCGTTAGAAAGAGCTTTTATCTTCTCTTTTACGATTATCTCTTTTTCGCTCTTTTCGAACTGTTCTCGCACTTGTTCGTCGATTTTATTCTCCAATTCCGTCGCTTTGACTTCCTGTGCTAAAAGTGCGACGAGCATCTTTGCTCGCCTATAATAATCCGTTTCTTGAAGCAGTTCACATTTTTGTGTATTTTCGAATTCACCAGCCACAGCTATCATGTCTGTCAATTTGCTCAAATTAGTCACATTTGCAATTATGTCGATAATAGAAGACGATATATTCTTGTTCGCTTTTACGTAGTCTTTGACGTAATCTTTCAACTTGCGAGAATATGCCAGCTCCTCCTCCAAATTATATAACGGGTTATCGATGCTGTTCGTCTCGACACAAATGAACTCGCTTGGAAGTACGGATAACTTCTCGATGGATACTCTCTTCGTTCCTCGCAAAGTTACACGCAAGTTCCCGTTGGGCATCTCCAAAGTATTTTTGATTTTGACCAAAACTCCGATGCGTTTTATGTCTTTCAACGAAAGAACATTGCCCTCTTCACTACACGGAGACACCAGTGTGAGTTCACTTCCGTACTTCTCGAGTGCCTCTTCTATCGTTCGTTTAGACATCTCGTTAGAGAATTCTAATTTTACTTCCTGATTGGGAAAGAGAACTATGTTTTGTAATATAAGTACCAAAAGACCGTTTTTCATGAGTTCTCTCTCCCTTCTTTGACAAGTGATTTTTATTATAATGAAATCATAAAAAAAAGTAAACTGAATTTTTACTTTTTTTTATAATTCTCAATATTTGGTATTTTTTTCCAATTCGAGTGAAATATAGTTGGTAACTTTTTCTCCTATCTTGACCCATTCGTCACCTTCGAGGATGATGCCTAAACTATCATTCTCGACTATGAACTTTTCGATATCGAACGACTTGATGAGACTATCGCTCATAACCAATCTGATGCCGATTTTCTCGGGATCGCATGCATCACCACCGCTAATCCAATCGTACCTTTGATCGTTTTCTTTATCGTACAAATAGATATCTTTGGCATCCGTCATATCGAATTCTCCGTTTTCCAAATCGATTCTTTTCTTCAAAAGTACGACATCCCTATATATGTTTGTTTCCTCGTTTTTGCCATCTACATTCAAGTCGTAAGAGACCAAAACCTCGACCGTATAAATATTTGTAGAAGGCTTATTGAAGACGAACTTTCCATCTATCGATGTCCCTCTAAATATTTCGTTTCCATCTTCGTCATACACAACACCTATGACGTCGATGAGAGCCTCTTTTTCGTCGACGATGTTTGCTTTCAATGTAATCGTCTCGCCATCTGTCTCGCTCTCGACTTCGCGAAGATATGGAACAGGCTTCAGTACACTCAAAGTCTTGTAACCACTGATAGCCACTTCTTTATGATTCGATAACACTATACTTTCGAATCTCAACGTTTGCTTACCAGCTTCGTGGAATCCCGGCAAGATGATACGATAACCACTTTCTTTTTCGATCACATCGTAATAAACACCGTTCAATTTCAATTTTATGGGAATGTACTCTGTGACATTGGAACTATCGAAATCGATGTTCACGTCCTCGGCATATCCGAATTCATCACTTACTTCTTCATCTTTTCTCGTCTCTATACTCTCGATGGTCAACATGTAATCGCTCACGAGACGATATTCGTTGCTGTAAAGTAAATAGTTCGCATAGTCGTAGATACTCGGATCGCTTCGAATATCTGAAGTCAACACTCCATCGACACTTATGGCAATTTCGTATTTGACGGCATTCTTTAGTGCAAATGTCGCCTTATTCTTTCCTAAGATGACGTTCTTTTTTTGTACAATATCGCCCGTTTCCTTGTCGATCAATCTTATTTCGCCTTCTCTAAACGAACTATCCAAATCCAATATATCGAACGAAATATCTATGGATCCTTCCTCTTCGTTTTCTACTACACTATAATTATCTAAAATTGGGTAATCTTTGAGCACATCGACACTTGCTTCGGCATTTATGGCGAATTCGCTTCCATCATCGAAGATTAATTTCTTCGTAGTATAAGTTCTGAGTCCAGCATCGTTCTGAACGATCACATCGACCTTGTAAGTGTCGTCGCCAATTTTAACCGCATCGTAAATGACATTGTCGATGACGACACGGCTGAGATTCATGATGTGATTAACTTCGACTCTGTATTCGAAACTTACGATCGCCCCCTTATCGGGATAGAACTCATTCGTCTTGAACTCTTCGAGACGAACTCTCGCAAGAGAATCCAAAGTCACATCCTCTATTAACTCCCCATTTACCGAAACATCACTCGCTCGTACATAGTCGGCATACACTTTCACGTTATATTTATCCGTCCATATACCAGGGAAAACGATTTCGTAGTTTTCATCGACAATTTCTGTTTCAGTTATCAGTTTGCCTGCAGCATCGTTCACTTGAACTTTCAATCTATCTAATGCACCGTCGGCATCTGTGACATCGAACTTCACTCGAACCAGCTCATCTTCGTACGTCTCTTCGACACGAACATTCGAGATTGCCGGTTTATTTTTTAACAAAGTATAGTGCATCGTCTCTCCGATCGAGAATACTTTTCCATTCGCAAGAGTCGTCTTATCGACATACAGTTCCTCACCGTTCAACACTTCGCTCGGCAAGGCAACTTGAAACATGCCGAATCCGACATTTGACACATCATATTCTTTGCCATTTATGTTTAGTTTACGTGGAACATAACCAGAAACGTTCGAACTCATGAATATCAAGTTGGTCTGTACATTCTTATCTACCTTATCGGTTTCCTTACCTTTTTGTATCAAAGTAAAATTATCTATCTTGAATTTATAATCGGTTATTATACGCAAATCGTATGCTTCTTCGATGAGACCTGCATACTCTCCGACATTCGCGCCTCTATCGTATTCGATTTTAAAATTGAGTTTATAACTCACCGCATTATCCAATTTTAGAAACAATGAATTCTTGCCCTTACTCAATTTTCCGCTTTCGACGACTTTGCCATTCTTCGTCGCAAGTTCGTACTCGGCCTTCGTAATCGCATCGTCCTCATCATCTATGGTAAGAGCAACTTTGACTCCACTGTTCGCGACTTCCTCTTTGATCGATACACCCTTGAGCACCGGTATGTCCTTTAATACATGCACATCTGCTTCGTAATCGACTTTGGCACTCTTTCCGTTCGTAAGAACTACTTCCGAAATGTTATAATCGCGCCTCTCGGCATCTTCGGCTATCTCGATTTTGACAGCATATTCGTTACCTTCAATTTTCTCGACTTTTTTCTTTTCTCCACCCATGACGACATATTCGATATCCGCCTGTGCATTCACGTCCGCGACGAAGCGCAGATCTACTGTTTCGCCTTTCTCATAACCGTTGCTTTCCATGACCGAATTGGCTAGTTTGACTTCGTAAATTTTCTTGGCATTGCTCTTATTTAAAAGAAGCATCAAGTCGGCCGGTGTGACTTTTCCATCCCCATTCAAATCGGCACTTTCCAATTTGAATTTCGAAATCATACTTTGATTGACGAGATGCTTCGCCAACACACTTATATCGTCCTCGCTAACGACATTATCGCCATCCAAATCACCTTTGAACATATCGTATGTCGAAAGTGCCGATATGGCGACAATTTCTACTAGCACCAAAATACACAGAAGACCTTTGCGAACGACGGCACTGTTTATCAGTCTTTTGGCCATCTTATAAAACATCACTGCGACCACAGCGAGCACGACTTCTAAAACCAAAAGAGTAATTATATGATAAAGCCGAACTGGATTCTCGACGAGCGGAACACCATACGTCAAAGAACTGTTCGTAAACGTACCCAAATTGGCCGCCTGTACATCGACATCGACAAATCTCTCCACATCGTCTAAGACGATATCGCCGTTTTCATTGGCGACTGTCTGATTGATCAATTTCAATTTTGTTTTTGCCGGATTGACATTATTTTTGAGTTTCAAATCGAACTTTACGATTTCCTCTTTGGCCGGACTTCCAAACTTGTTCAAAAGAAGAATGGAATGTGTCTCTTCGTTGTAGAAAACATCACTCCAACCGTTCACAGCTTCAAAACTATCCTCATCTATACCGACAAATGTGCTTTCATCATACTCGAGTATAGCACGATATACTCCTATTTCTTCGCTGCTCTTTGTCTGTTCGAGATGAATGGAAACCCGAAGTTTCTCCCCATTAACAACCTCTGAGGCACTTTCGAGCTTACTTTGTATTTTTGCACATACCCCATACGGTAATAGCAATCCCATCAAAAGCAAACAACAAATAAACTTCCTCTTCATAAAACCACATATCTCCTTTCGATTTCATCGAACTTTAATAACCTCCGCTCGACTATTCTCGACTTCATTTTACTATGGTTTACATGATTAGTCAATATTTTACTTTCGATTTACAATGGGTATTTTACAAGTGCTCACACTATGCATTCGAGCCATTTGCTTCGAAAGCTAACCTTTTGGCTTTCTCACTTTTATTTAAACATCTTTCCCTCATTTTTATGGCCTTATCGAGCAAATTCATGATACTTTCGCTACGCGGTACAGATTCGAGACACAAGTCTTTGGCCAACTCATAATTTCTCATGCTCACAGCTTCGAATAAAGTATGCGCTTCACCTTGCACCATAGAAGGCAAAACACCTTCGATTTCCATCTTCAAAATATCCTTGGCGAGCATACTGTAAATGAGATGCTCATCGCTCATCTTGTGCATCTCTTCGGCTTTCAACAGCTTGAAAAGATAGGATACTTTGCCCCTTTCGATCGCACGATGCATTTCTTCTTCGGTTTCCCTCATGTGTTCTATTATCTTTCCAAACATTCTTTTGGTCATAGAAAGGACAGAAAAAGGTTCATCTTCTCTTATATCGCCCAAGAATTCTCTTGCCGCATAGAACTGTTGTTCAAAAGCTAGAAGTCTGACTCGATTGGTTCTCACGATCTCATCTTCTGAACCGATGTCGATCAGCTCTTTCGCCGTCAAACTTAGCATCGCCTCCATATCTTCATCACTTATATTCTTGTAAAAATAACTCAGCAAATGAACATAGAAAAGATAAAAACTTCTCATCTTGGAGTCCTCACTTTTTCTCAAAACTTGCAAATGCTTGTACGAACTTCGATACTGTCCCAAATAAAAGTGATATAAGAAAAGTTTCAAATTGACACTCACGTCATCATGATCGATTCGATGACATTCTTGATATGCGAGTGCGGCACGATAACAATCGCTCGTCTCGAACTCTTTTCCATAGTTAAATAATCCATCGATTCGAACTAGTCTATAGACAAAACTCATCTCCTTGGTAACCAATCCGAATTCTTCGAGTTCTTCCTTCGTATACTCTTCCAAAAACACTAAACTTTTCTTTCTAAGTGACCCTTCGTCTATCAACATGTCGTATACCCTCTTGGCATCTTCACTTCTCAACATACTCTCATTCTCCTATTCTAAAAAGAAAAAATCGCCTTCACGGCGCATTCTTCATTAATTTCTTTCTTTAACTTTGTACTCTTTCTTCATACCCTTTAAGAAGTTAAGTTTCTTTCTACGAACCATACCTTTCTTAATGACTACGATAGAATCGATTACGGGACTGTTAACTGGGAAAGTTCTAGAGACTCCTACAGAGCCGCTTTTCTTTCTGACTGTGACAGTTTCATTGACACTGCCGCCTCTTTTGGCGACTACCAATCCCTCAAATGCCTGAATCCTCTCTTTTTTTCCTTCTTTAACCCAAACGTTGACACGAACTGTATCGCCCGTTCTAAACTCCGGAATATTAGGATTCACGTGTTTTTGGTTTACCTTATCTACTAGGTTCATAACCAAATCTCTCCTTTCTCTAAAATACTCGTCGCATAATCATAAACCCCTTGTCCAGCGGATTACACCAAGCCTTTGAAACCAAAAGCATTAGTATTATAGCACATCACTTGCCTCCTTGACAAGCCCCTACCTGCCAAAAAATCCTTTTTGTGTCACATCTCTATTCTACTCGATACTCATTTCCAATAGCACCGTCCCCTATCATGTTACTCACATACTCAGCCGAGAGATTTATTACCGGTGCGACCGCACCTGCGTTATTGTTCACATAGCTACTACTCAAGCTGCCATTGGTACCGAAAAAAAACATAGAGGCATAGCCGGTTCTATCAAAACAGTAAGACGAAAGTGACCAGTACCAATTGCTTGGACGGTATAAATAATATCTTGTATTTGTCGTTCCATATTTCCCGCTTCCTGCAGTCACTACTTCATCTGCTGTTATAAGTCCAACTGGATAAGTGAGTGCTCCGTTTCCTTTTTCTTCGTCATTTACTGTAAATGCATCGATTTTCTCTGGGCATTTGAATGTCGGTTTTACATTTGTATAATTTATTGATTCTACTCCTAATCTAGCATATGCTCCATAAGCCGTTGCATTCGTTCCGAAACCTTTTCCTGTGTCACTATTCCATCCTGTTACATCTTTCCCTGGTGTACTTCTATCATTACAGAATAGTATGTCCGCGACCGCTTTTCCATATCCCGCATCTTCGATGTTTGTCTTATACCAAGTATCGAATACCTTTTTTATATTTGAGCTCTCTATATTAGTTTGAGCTTCTTCTTTGCTCGTACTTGCTGTCGTACCAGTTGGTCCATACATCCAACCTACGTACTTCGCATCATTAGAATTTGCATTGTATGCTTGATTGGTATGCGTGAATCTATCAGAATCGTTCTCTCCATTCGCATGAGCTTTCGTCCCATCGTATATAATGCGAAGTGATCCATCTCCGTTTATTCTGATTATTCTCCAATAGAAGCCTGCAAATCTTACGTAATTGTTTGTAACAGCGCCTCTATAGTAATAACTCGTTCCATAGTCATCATCCATCTCGAAGACCCCTTCGTCTGTCGTGGCTGGAGTTTCAAATCCTGTCTTAATACCATTTGAACTTACTTTCAATGTCGACAATGTCGACTCCGCATTTAAAACTGGTATTTCGTATTTTCTATCTTCCAAATCGAAGTTCGTATAAAATACAGCATTCAAATCTTCATCTTGGTTTACATCGTTCAAATAGTTCAATGTCACAGTTAGATTATAAAAATACGTTTTATCTACAGGAATAGTTAGAAGATTCGCTAGTAACTTTTTGGCGCTCGTTTTAGATTGAGGTACGTTAGTCTTATTCACGATCTCAGTATATGGCCCATCTTCTGTTTCAGAATAACTCAAAGTATAAGTTAAACTTCCTTCCAAGTATGTATTGACCAACCCTTGAAAATACATCTTCACGTTCGCTTCGGCCGTACCAGTATTCGTAATAGTGAACTTCTTCGTGAGCGATTCTCCGAAAGATAGTTGTCCAGTTATTCCTGTATCGTTATCCGCGAATCTTGCACTCACTGTCGCCGTATTGATCGTCGCTTGTACGGGCCTCATTTCTCCAGTCGCGGTAAAATATGCATATGAGATAGTACCAACTATCGTGAGAAAAGATGCTATTCCTATCACCAAACATATCGTTCTTTTAGTCTTTAAATCCATCATTCCGTCTCCTATTCTACGCGATATTCGTTTCCTATAGTTCCGTCTCCGATCATGGTACTTACGTATTCGGCAGAGAGGTTTATGACCGGTGCAACAGCACCCGCATTGTATACAAGGTAGTGGTCTAAAAAGCCACTGGCACCGATATAGAACATACTGGAATGTCCGCCTGAATAAATATAGCAAGGAGATAGTGACCAATACCAATAACTACTTCCTCGATATAAATAATAACTTTGGTTTATTGTCGCAAACTTTCCGCTTCCAGCAGCTATTATCTCATCCGCGGTTATTAATCCAACAGGGTATGTGAGGTCTCCATTACCTTTTTCTTCATCACTCACTGTAAATGTATCATTCTTTTCTGGACATTTGAATGTCGGCCTCACATTTTTATAATTCATTGATTCTACCCCTGTCCTCGCATATGATCCATAGGCTGTTGTATTCTTTCCGAAGCCTTTTCCTGTATCACTATTCCATCCTGTTACATCTTTCCCTGGTGTACTTCTATCATTACAAAATAGAATGTCCGCAACGGCACTTCCGTATCCAGCATCTTCGATATTCGTCTTATACCAAGTATCGACTACTTTTTTGATATCCGAACTTTCCGTATTAGTTTGAGCCTCTTCTTTACTCGTACTCGCTGTCGTTCCTGCTGGCCCATACATCCATCCGACGTATTTCGCATCATTAGAATTTGCATTGTATTTTTGATTAGTATGTGTGAATCTATTGGAACTGTTTGTTCCATTTGCATATGCTTTCGTTCCATCGTATATGATGCGAAGTGATCCATCTCCGTTTATTCTGATTATTCTCCAATAGAATCCTGCAAACTTCACATAATTGTTTGTAACAGCTCCTCGATAGTAGTAACTCGTTCCATAGTCATCCTTCATCTCGAATATTCCCTCGTTAGTCGTAGCAGGACTTTCGAATCCCGTTTTTACACCTTGTGATACCGCATTCAAATGTTTCAAAGTTTCCAATCCATAATTCAATTCGTATTTTGTATCTTCCAAATCGAAATTCGTATAGAATACCGCATTCAAATCCGCATCTTGATTTACATCGCTCAAGTAATTCAAAGTTATAGTTAGATTATAATAGTATGTTTTTCCAATAGGTATACTCAAATTGTTTGCCAATACTTTTGTCGCACTCTTTTCTGAACGAGGGACATTAGTCTTACTCACAACTTCAGTGTATGGCCCATCTTCTGTTTCAGAATAACTCAAAGTATAAGTTAAACTTCCTTCCAAGTATGTATTGACCAACCCTTGAAAATACATTTTCACATTCGCCTCAGCCGTACCAGTATTCGTAATAGTGAACTTCTTCGTGAGCGATTCTCCGAAAAAAAGACTTCCAGTTATTCCAGTGTCGTTGTCCGAGAATCTCGCACTCACTGTCGCCGTATTTATAGTTGCTTGCACAGGTCTCATTTCTCCCGTCGCGGTAAAGTATGCATACGAAATAGTACCAACTATCGTGAGAATAGATGCTATTCCTACCACCAAACATATCGTTCTTTTAGTCTTTAAATCCATTTTGTATCTCCTATCTTCGTTTATGACATTCTTGTCATATCTTACTACAAGTATACAACCAAACGTTTATAAAAACAATCCTATTTCGAATACATGAAGTATTCACCAAATAAATACTCCAACTACTTGCAGATAAATTATACATTTAGCAAAGAAAGAATATTGTCGCAAAATGTAACGATCTTACATTAAGAAAAATCTATCTATAATTAAAAGAGATATAGTCCTTTTGCTATATCTCCAAGATCGAATTCTATGCTTATATTAATTTCATCACTTTATCTTTTCTGTTGAGAGCAGTCTTGATTAAATCCGTATAATTCTTTGCAACAGGTTTATTTCCCGCATTTACATAATCGCGTACACCGACTAAGAACTTTTTAAACTCGTCACTCTGTACAGTATCTATTATACCTTGATATCCGTCCTCCTCGAAACCTAAATCGATTATGACAGTCGTCTCTTTCACTTTTGTATAGAAGATTTTGACTTCTCGTCCCTTCGAGAAAACCAGACAAGGTAACTCGTTCGCTTTGACTTTGCGATCTCTCGCCGTATTGCCATTCAATATATCTCTAAACAACATATTGACCTGAACATGACTCAATAATTTTGTCGAAAGAATCGTCCACAGCATTTTCGGTAGACGCACGTCGATTCCATCTTTATCTTCGAAAGTACCTGTATAATAGACTATCGAATTCTCTTCTTCTAAACTCATAACTTGTGAAAAATATCGTCTGACTGTTTCCATTAGAACACCGATTTCCTCTTTTAAATCTTCTCTGTCATATTCGTCGGTTGCGCCTTTTAACATGAGTACGGCCGCATCGATATTTTCTACAGTCTTCTTCATATCGACGTAACATCTCGCCAAATTATAAAGCTCCATCTCTTGTGGCGACATGATCTCGCATCTGAGATTTACAAGTTCTTGTTTCGCTCTTTCATGGGCCTCGAACTCGATATACTCTTCCATCTGCCTTATGTATTCGCTCTTCACCTTATTGCTCAAGGAAGATGCATCGAGCATTTCTCTAAACACATTCATATCGGATGATGCTATTACTCTTCCATCACGAACGTATTCCTCGATAGGATTCGCCTGTTTTATTTCTTGTTTCTTTTCTACTCGTCTCTTTTCGATTTTTTCTAACTCGTAGAATGTGTAGTCACAAGCAAGACTGACCGCCTCATAAAAATCTACTAGCCAACTTGTCTTATAAAATTCACATAACGCGGCGAAGCCATCGAATTCATGTTCATCGAGAAAATAAGACGTATTACAAAAAATTATATAATATCCCATCGAAATCACATTGTGCGTCAAAGTCTCTATATCCCAACTTTTGGCATATATGTCTTCCTCAAAAAGATATAACTTTAAATATTCGTCGAACAATTTCAAGAAAGGAATAGTATATTCTCTTTTTATCGTAAAATCTTCGTCGATATAGACGGCCATTTGCTTTTCATATTCCCATAACTTTTGTTCTAATTCATCCATTCGAGAATCATCGATGTTCTTTTTTTCCGCGTTCAATTTTATTCCCGAAGCGATTAAAAAAGGTATGACGACACTGGTATCTTTCCATAAAAGAGGCACAGCCGGAAGTCCGTAGGTCACTTTCGTAAATCCATCTTTCCCCGCTGCAGAAAGAACACTCTTCAACTTCTCGTTCACACTTTCTTTTTTTCTAATTTTCTCATCTATGGCATTTTTGAGTTCCCTCAAGGAAGCACCGCTAGGTAAAGATAGACCATTCAATCGATTCATATCTTCGATAGTTGCATGCGGAGCTGTCGCATAAATCATTAAAAATCGACGATCATCGACACTCTTTCTATTCGCTCTCAACACTTCGATCGATTTAGAATTCGACTTTATAGTATCTTTGAGAACCGCTCTAAAACAATTCATACTTTCTTTGATTATGTACATTTTCATATTTATTCCCCTTTCCTGCAAAAACGTCCATATTTTAAAACAAAAAAGGGCATTTGTCAATGTCCCCTATTCGTCAAAGTGCCTTACTTTTTATGCGCTCTCGGATGACTTTTCAGATACACTCTTCGCAGTTCTTCGTTCGAAACGTGTGTATATATGCTCGTCGTCGAAAGTCGTGCATGTCCCAAAAGTTCTTGCACCTCTCTTATATCCATTCCTTCGCTCAAGAGCAAAGTCGCGAACGTATGTCTCAAAGTATGAGGAGAGATTTTGTGCTTTATCGAACTTTTCATGATCAGCTTTTCGAGTATGTCTGCGACACCCCTGCGTGTGAGCGCATTTCCCAAATGATTTACGAAGAGA
This sequence comes from uncultured Muribaculaceae bacterium, assembly GCA_964553435.1. GTDB lineage: Bacteria > Bacillota_I > Bacilli_A > RF39 > UBA660 > RUG11867. The sequence continues at coordinate 25,870 of CAZKKM010000008.1, forward strand.
AAATCGCACCTCTTTCCTTTCAAGAGATCCTGTCTTGCCTCTATGACGTACTTACTCATCACTTCTTGACAAGTTTTATTGAAATATACTATCCTCGTCTTTTTACCCTTACCGAGTATCTTGATCTCGCGATTCTTGAAGTCGATGTCGCTTATTTTGATATTGACAAGTTCGCTCACACGAACTCCACTTGCAAAAAGAAGCTCCAAAATCATCCTGTTACGTACACCTAAACTCGTCTCGTCGCATGCTTTTAATAAATCCAAAAACTCATCGTACTGTAGATAATTGGGCAACTTTTTTTCCTTTTTTGGACCACTTATCAAATTGAATGGTGAATTGTCGACCTCGTCACATTTGAGCATAAATGCATAGAAACTCCGTATACTCGAAAGATGGCGATTGACACTGCTCGATTTCATATTTTTTCCACTGAGATATATCATATAATCTGTCACATCGGAATACTCCATCTTTCTATAATCGACTTTTTTCTCTTTGAGATAGTTTTCTAATTCTTCTAAATCTTTGGCATATGCTTCGACTGTATTGGGAGAATACTTTTTCTGATACTCCAAATATTCCAAAAAAGCTTCGATGTTTTTTCTCATTTTCCAAACTTCTCTTTCTTCTCTTTTAAAATCTCGAGATCCAACTTTATACCTGCACTCACCACATCGGTCGCATTTTTTGCCATTCGTTCGTAATCGTCCGTCTCTAAAAACATGAAAGAATCGGGATCTGTCGATTCTTCGCAGCCTCTTTGATTGTCCGCCACTTCTCCGTCAAAATGATCATTTATACCTTCTAGTTCTCTTTCATAACATTTCAAAAGAGCTATTCTCTTTTCGACAAACTTGAATGAAGGTTGAGGTTTTTCTAATTCGGGATTATCTCTCAGTGCATCTGCGATTCTCACGACCAATTTCACTAGTCCCCTATTGTTTGATGTACGTTTTTGACCGTAAATGTAGTTGACTTCTCCTTCGATGAAAAAATTTAATCGACTGATATATTCGTTTTCCAACTCTAAATTCGAAAACCTATATTTATCCGATAGTCTTATCAGTTCCAAAATCCTCATTATATTATTTTTATACCTTTTAAAGTTCCTCAAAGAATTCGTCTTTCGATTTAATTCCTCTTCCATACGTTTTTTTTCTTTTCCCTGTGCTATATCGGCATCTCTTTTTAAACGTGCAACTTTCTTTGTAAAATATACAATCAATCCTTCTGTATCTTCGAGATATTTATCGAAAAAAGCCCTCATGACATCATATCTACCGCGATTATAAGCAAAAAAAGAGTTTATACTCGTCATTCCGAGATAGCATGCCGCTTGCTTAAAAAGAAGATCTTTTGTCACAAAATCATAACGATAACCTTCGCTTGCGTTTCCCTTTCTTTTGACGATGTCGACTGAAAAAGAAAAATGACTGTATTTTATCAGTCCCAATTTTCTCAAGGCATTCACCAGCTCTTCTTCATCAACAAAATTACCTGTAAATAAGGATAATGAAATGAAAGAAGTCATGTCCGGAAAGTTTGTACCCAAAAAATCGATTACTTCGTCCTCTATCATCAAATAATACTTATGCGGATTTTTATTCATAACTGTCTACTACCCTCTATTAGATTTCGTATGAATCCTCCAAAGTGAATTCGACATTTTCGTTTATCCACTCTTTGCGTGGATCGACCGAATCGCCCATCAAAATGCTCACTCTCTTCTCGGCCAAAGCCGCATCTTGAATGTTTACTTTGATGAGATGTCTCGTCTCTGGATTCATCGTCGTTTCCCAAAGTGGTACAGGATTCATCTCGCCCAATCCCTTGTATCGCTGAACTTTATAATTGGTAAGCTTGCTCGTGTATGTCTGCAACTCTTCCGTCGTCCAAAAATATTTTCCCTTTTTGTCTTTCGGTGTATCTACTTTGTATAAAGGAGGCATCGCAATATACAAATGACCGTGCTCGATCAAAGGTTTCATGAATCTATAGAAGAAAGTCAACAAGAGACACTGAATGTGTGCTCCATCGACGTCCGCATCGCTCATGATTATTACTTTATCGTAATTTATATCCTCGATATCGAATTCCGAACCGTAACCAGCCCCTATACAATGTATTATAGTATTTATCTCTTCGTTTTTCATGATGTCGCTCATCGATGCTTTTTCGGTGTTGATGATTTTACCCCTAAGTGGCAAGATACCCTGAAATTTTCTATCTCTACTTTTTTTTGCCGTTCCACCTGCTGAATTACCTTCGACCAAGAATAGTTCGTTTATCTTCGCATTTCTCGATTGTGGAGGAGTCAACTTGCCGCTCAATATTTTCTCGGTCTTCTTACTACCTTTACCATTCCTCGCCTCTTCGCGAGCTTTTCTGGCAGCTTCTCTTGCCACCCGGCTTTTAGAAGCTTTCTCGATGATGGAAAGTGCAACTTCTCTATTTTCCTCTAAGAAGTATTTTAGCTGCTCTAAAACGACCTGTTCGACGGCACTTTTTGCCTCGGGAGTACCTAGTTTTCCTTTCGTCTGTCCTTCGAATTGCAACAATTCCTCTGGTACTTTCAAATTTATGATGGCAGTCAATCCTTCGCGAACATCGCTACCATCGAAATTGGCTTCTTTCGCCTTCAGCAAATTGTTATTACGAGCATATTCGTTGAACACTTTCGTGATGCCGGACTTGAATCCTACTTCGTGTGAACCGCCATCGCCCGTCTTGACATTGTTGACAAAGGACAGGATGGATTCGCTATACGAATCGGTATATTGCAAAGCGATATCGACTTCTATTTTGTTCTTCATACCTTGGAAATTGATACACTTGTGTAAAGGTTTTTTATCTTCATTCATATATTCTATGAAAGAAATCAACCCGTCGTCGTAATGATAGGATTCGGATAACCCATCTTCCTCATCTTTGATTTCGACGGTTAAATTTTTTAAAAGAAATGCGTTTTCCTGCATCCTCTCTGCAATCGTCGTAAAACTGAACTTGTTATCTCCGAATATCTCTGGATCGGGCATGAAAGTCACACTTGTGCCAGTCTTGCTCGTCTTACCAATTTCATGTAAAGGTTCGGCCAATTTGCCGCCGTCGGCAAATTTTATATTCACTATCTTTCCATCTCGGCAAATGGTCACATCCATCCATTTTGATAGAGCATTTACGACACTTCCGCCGACACCATGCAAACCACCGGACACTTTGTAATTTCCCTCTTCGAATTTACCGCCAGCATGCAAGACTGTATAAATCACTTCTGGTGTGCTCTTTCCACTCGCATGCATGCCTATCGGTACACCTCGGCCATTGTCGGTTATCGAAATTGAATTATCGGGATGAATGACGATTCTAACTTTATCTCCATAACCGTTTATTATTTCGTCTATCGAATTGTCGACTATTTCCCATACGAGATGATGCATTCCTCTTTTGTCTGTCGATCCGATGTACATACCTGGTCTCTTTCTGACCGCTTCCAATCCTTCGAGTATCTTGATCGAATTTTCATCATATTTGACCATACCTATCACCTTAATTAATCTTAACACAGGCTCACAGAAAAGGCAAGTTGCCCTTGTCTCTTATTTTACATCATTTATTATCCAAAACTATTAAAGTAATGTCATGATGCGAGCAATCTTATCCTCGGACAGCTTGGTGTATTTTTGAACTGTTTCGGGTGGTATGCCATCCGTAAGCATCGTCTTGG